>JBFGZI010000046.1:0-11185 GCA_041586855.1 Oceanisphaera sp.
ACCAGCACCGGCGTGATGCCGACGAGCTTGCCCTTGATCGGACTGCCGACCAGGGAGGCGCCGATCATGAACAGGGCGACCGTGGCCGAGGACCGGCCCAGCATTTCCAGGGTGGTGTTGACCGGCTGCGGCAGGGTAATGTCCAGGGTCGAAATCAGGAGGCCGACGGCGATGGCGATGACCAGAGGGTTGCGCAGTACTTGCTTGGGCAGCTTGAGCAAGACCCGGCTCAGGGGCAGGCCGCTGCTGCGCGAGGCATTGAACTGCAGCAGCGTCATGGATAAGGGGATGATCAGCAGGGCCTCGACCAGCAAGGCCATGGAAAAGGCCTTGCCGGCGCTGCTCTCCACCACCTGCAACAGCACGGGAAAGCCGAAATAGGGGGTGTTGGGCATGGTCATGCCGATGGCCTTCAGGGAGGCGAGCACCGGCTCATTGCCGAACAGCTTGCGGGTCAACAAGAGTCCGAGCCCCATCACCAGCAGGGTGCCCAGACCATAGGCCAGTATGAAGCCGGGTTCGATGATCTCTTCGATGCGCATGGAACTCAGGGTACTGAGGATCAGCCCCGGCATGGCAAAGTAGAGCACGAAGCGACCCAGACCGGGAATGGCTTCATGGGGGAGCATGCGCCAGCGTACGGCGGCGTAGCCGATGGCAATCAGCAGAAAAATCGGGGTGGTAATGGACACTATGGCCAGCAAGGGCATCTCCGTCTATGTGAATGATGAATTTAGTGGGTGGCGGCAGTCAGTATCTCTTCGAACCAGGCAGAGGTGGCGCCCCCTTCCAGCAGGTGTTGCTGCAGCTGGGCCAGGTTCAGCTCGACACCGCATTGCTCTTCGATGAGCTCGAACAGGTGGCGCTCGCCATTGATAGCCAGCGGGCAGGCGGCCTTGACCAGCTCTGCCGCCTGATCCCGTGGCATCTGGCGGGCCAGGGCGAAGGTGGCCGCCTCGGCGAAAATCACCCCGTTATAGAGCCCCAGATTGGCCTGCAGCCTGTCGGTGTTGACCACCAGATGGTTGAGCGCGTCTTCGGCGTGATGCAGGGCCACCGCCGTACACATCAGCATGGTGGGTAACACCAGCCATTCCTGGGTCCAGGCGCTGCCGCTGCGCTCGTGTTCCTGCACCATGGCCTGGTGCATCTGTCCGACCTGTCCGGCATTGTGGCGGGCCATGGCGACCAGGATCTCGGCGTTCACCGGGTTGCATTTCTGGGGCATGGTGGAGGAGCCGCCACCATTGGTGAAGGTAATTTCACCGACCTCGGTCTGGCTCAGCCACAGCCAGTCCTGACCGATTTTTCCGAGCAGCCCGGTAGTCAGTGCCAGCCAGTTGGCCAGCTCTACCAGGCTGTCGCGCTGGGTATGCCAGTTACGGCCGGCGGCCAGGTTCAGTCGCTCGGCCAGACGGGTGGCGATGGCCGGCGCCTTTTCGCCCATGGCGGCCAGAGTGCCGACGGCCCCGGCCAGCTGCACCTTGAGCAGGCGCGGTTTCAGTTGTTGCAACCGCTCCTGCTGGCGCAGCAGCGGTGCCAGCCAGTTGGCGACCTTGAAACCGAAACTCATGGGGACCGCCTGCTGGGTACGGGTACGGCCGGCGGTCAGGCTATGACGATGGGCTCGAGCCAGCCGGGCCAGCTGATGGATTATCTGCGCCAGGCGGGTTTCATAGAGGTTGATCAACTCTCGGCAGTTCAGCACCAGGGCGGTATCGACAATATCCTGACTGGTGGCGCCGAAGTGCACCCAACGTGCCTGTTCGGCGGGCAGGGCCTGCTTCAACGCCTTGACCAGGGCCGGTACCGGTACCCCGGCCGCGGCGGTGCCGGACGCCAGCTTGATGGCGGGCAATTCCAGCTCGGCGGCGGCTTGGGCGATGGCCTCGGCGGCGTCGGCGGGGATCAGGCCGCAGTCGGCCTGGGCCAGGGCCAGCTCGGCCTCGACCTTCAGCATGGCACGGATCTGGGCGTCATCGCCCAGCCAGCGGGCCGCATCCGGGTTGGACAAGAGTTCCCGGAACAGGGCGGAATCAAAAGGAGAGATGGAAAACATGGTGGCCTCGCTGCAATGACGATTGCGGTGTTAATGGTACAGGGCGACGGATCTGGCCCATAGCCATGCCGACTCGAAAATCGGCATGGCTATGGACTGTCTTTGGCAGAGCACTCCCGCCCGGGAGTGCTCCGAACAGGGCCGGACAAGCCGGCCCTGAGATCTTACTCCACGGCTTCCAGGGCGATGGCGATGCCCTGACCGACGCCGATGCACATGCTGGCCAGTGCATAGCGCTTGCCACGGCGCTTCAGCTCCAGGGCCGCCGTGCCGGTGATACGGGCACCCGAGGCTCCCAGCGGGTGACCCAGGGCGATGGCGCCGCCGTTGGGATTGACATGCTCGGCATCGTCGGCCAGTCCCAGATCGCGGGCACTGGCCAGGGCTTGGGAGGCAAAGGCTTCGTTCAGCTCAATTACGTCGAACTGCTCTATGGTCATGCCGAGGCGCTGGCACAGCTTCTTGCTGGCGGGCGCCGGGCCAAAGCCCATGATGCGCGGCTCCAGGCCGGCGGTGGCGCCGCCCAGAATTTTGGCGATGGGCTTGAGGCCGTATTTCTTCACCGCTTCTTCGGAGGCGATGATCAGGGCCGCAGCACCGTCGTTGACGCCGGAAGCGTTACCGGCGGTGACGGTGCCGCTGCCGTCCTTGCGGAACGGTGCCTTCAGCTTGGCCAGCGCATCCGCGGTGGTGTCCGGACGAGGATGCTCGTCGGTGTCCACCACCTTGGGCTCGCCCTTGCGCTGGGGAATGGTGACCGGCACGATTTCTTCGGCGAAGATACCGGCGGCCTGGGCTTGGGCGGCACGCTGCTGGGAGCGCAGGGCAAAGGCGTCCTGATCGGCGCGGCTGATGTTGAACTGCTCGGCCACGTTGTCACCGGTTTCGGGCATGGCGTCCACCCCGTACAGCTCGGCCATTTTGGGGTTGACGAAACGCCAGCCGATGGTGGTGTCGTGCACTTCGTTGGCGCGGGTAAAGGCGCTGGTGGCCTTGGGCATCACGAAGGGCGCCCGGCTCATGCTCTCGGTACCGCCGGCGATGATCAGCTCGGCTTCACCGGCCTTGATGGCTCGGGCGGCGGCAATAATGGCGTCCATACCGGAGCCGCACAGGCGGTTGATGGTGGTGCCGGTGACGGCGACCGGGTAGCCGGCCAGCAGCAGTGACATGCGCGCCACATTGCGGTTGTCTTCACCGGCCTGGTTGGCACAGCCGAAGATAACATCGTCGATGGCCTCGGGTGCCAGCCCCGGGTTGCGTTCCAGCAGGGCCTTGAGCGGCACGGCGCCGAGGTCGTCGGGGCGTACTGCCGACAGGGCACCGGCGTAGCGGCCGATGGGGGTACGCACGTAATCACAGATATAAGCGGTGGTCATGCAGCTCTCCTTACTCGCCGGCGTGGGCACGGGCGGTGCGCTCGTTCAGTTCACGCAGTACCGACAGTTCCAGCTCGTTGGGCGCCGGGGTCTCGGTCACCTGGTCGGCGTAGCGGACTGTCCAGCCGGTGTTGTCCTGGATTTGCTCGCGGGTCACGCCCGGGTGGATGGAGGTCACCACGAATTCCTTGGTCTGGGGGTCGGTTTCCATCACGCACAAATCGGTGATCAGCCGGCTCGGGCCCTTGGTCTTGACGCCCAGTTGCTCCCGCTCCTTGCCGGTCTTGCCGTGGCCGAGGGAGGTGATGAAGTCCACCTTGTCGACGAAGCCACGCTTGGACTGCTTCATCACGATGAAGATCTCGCCGCAGGAGGTGGCGATTTCCGGGGCGCCGCCGCCGCCGGGCAGGCGGACTTTCGGCTTGTGGTAGTCGCCGACGACGGTGGTGTTGATGTTGCCGTACTTGTCGAGCTGGGCTGCGCCCAGGAAGCCGACGGAGATGCGTCCGCCCTGCAGCCAGTAGCGGAACATCTCGGGTACCGAGACGGTGGTGACGGCGGTGTCGCACAGCTCGCCGTCACCGATGGACAGCGGCAGCACGTCGGGTTTGGTGCCGATGGTGCCGGACTCGTAGATCAGGGTGACATCGGGGGCATGGGTCAACCGGGCCAGGTTACAGGCGGCGGAAGGCATGCCGATGCCGACAAAGCAGACATCGTCTTTGCGGATGGCGCGAGAGGCGGCCACCGTCATCATTTCGGTCGGGGTATAGCTCATGTTATTTCTCCTGCCATTTCACGCGTTGGGCGAACACTTCGGGGCCAACATCCAGCACGTTTTCCTTAATCCAGCCGAGGAAGGCGTCGCGGTCGGAAGCGATGGGATCCCAGTTCTTGTAGAAGGCGTTGTCACGGGGGTAGTAACCCATGGCGTAGGAGGGGTGAGCACCACCCGGAACCTGAGCGATGGCAGAGACGGTCCAGGCCGGCAGTATGCAGGCGTTGGTATGTACGTCATCGAAATCGTCGACGATTTCTTCCACAGTCACGATGGCGCGCTTGGCAGCCAGTACCGCTTCTTTCTGTACACCGACAATACCTTCAATCAGCACATCGCCCTGCTTGTTGGCTTTCTGGGCATGGATGATGGCCACATCGGGACGAATGGAAGGCACGGCGGCCAGGCGTTCACCGGTGAAGGGGCATTCGATGAAGCGGATATTGGGATTGACCTCGGCCAGCTCGGCGCCCAGGTAACCGCGGAACACGGCGCAGGGCAGGCCGGCGGCACCGGCTTCATAGGCGTTGGCCATGGCGGCGTGGCTGTGCTCTTCGATGTCGAGCTGATGGGGCCAGGCCTGCTCATAGGCGTCGCGCAGGCGGCGCAGGGAGCCCACGCCGGGGTTACCACCCCAGGAGAACATCACCTTCTTGGCGCAGCCGGTACCGATCAGCTGGTCGTAGATCAGATCCGGCGTCATGCGGATCAGGGTCAGATCCTTTTTCTGCTGGCGAATGATTTCATGGCCGGCAGCATGGGGGATCAGGTGGGTAAAGCCTTCCATGGCGACCACGTCGCCATCACGCAGGTTATCTGCGATTGCTTCTTTCAGGGATACAAACTTGGCCATGACGTTATCCTTTATACCTCGAAGAACACGGTTTCCTGGTCGCCCTGCATATGAATATCGAAACGATATTCCACACCGGTACCGGTTTCACTGCGCTGGGCGATCAGGGTCTGGCGACGCTCGGCAGGCACCTTGTTCAGCACAGGGTCGGCCTGGTTGGCGGCGGCTTCATCGGCAAAGTAGATGCGGGTATAGGCATGGCTTAGCAGACCACGCAGGAACACCACTACCGTGATGAAGGGCGCGTGACCGTCCTGGGCGGCGCCTGGCTTGACGGTATCGAAGCCGAAGCTCTGATCGGCGCTGGTACCGGTGCCACAGCGACCGAAGCCCAGAAAGCCTTCGTCCAGGGCGCGGTCGGCACGGTTATCCAGCGGATGGTTGAAGCGACCGGCGGCATTGGCCTGCCAGATTTCGATCATGGCATCGTCCACGACGGCGCCCTGACCATCGAATACCCGGCCGGTGATGCGAATGCGTTCACCCTGCACCTCGCCCTTCACCAGTTGGCTGCCGGCGACCTGGGAGTGAGGATAATGATACTGCTGGGCAGTCAGGCCGTAGGCGAAGTAGGGACCAACGGTTTGGGACGGGGTTTGTTTCATGGTCATGACTCAGGCCTCCACAGGGGTGGCGTTTACACCACGCAGTACAATGTTGAAGATATAACCCAGGGCGAAGCCTTCTTCGGTCACATCCAGTGAAAAATCGCTGATCAGCCGGTCACGGGCACCGGCCGGTGTGGCTTCGAAGATGGGGTCCAGCGGCAGCAGGGGATCGCCGGGGAAGTACATCTGGGTCACGATGCGGGTGGCAATGGAGGAGCCGAACAGGGAAAAATGGATGTGGTTCGGACGCCAGGCATTGGGATGGTTGCCCCAGGGATAGGCGCCGGGCTTGATGGTGTAGAATTTGTAACGACCTTCGGCGTCGGTCAGGCAGCGACCGGCGCCCAGGAAGTTGGGGTCCAGCGGCGCATCGTGCTGGTCGGCTTTGTGCACATAACGGCCGGCGGCGTTGGCCTGCCAGATTTCGACCAGGGTGTTGGCGACCGGCTGGCCGAATTCGTCGAATACCTGGCCGGTCACTACTATGCGCTCACCGATGGGCTCACCGTTGACCTGGCCGTTCTTGGTCAGATCGTGATCCAGCGGTCCCACTACTTCCGGGCCAAAGGCCGGGCCGGTCAGCTCGGCCAGCTCGGGGTCGATCTTCACCAGACTCTGGGATACGCCCCGCAGGGTAGATGACTTGTATTCCGGTGACAGGTAGGCGGGATGGCTGGACCAGTCCCTTTGGGTAATGCTGCTCATGATCATTGTTCCTTTTGGTTTTCGAGTTCGTTATAGACTTCCTTGGCGATACGGAAGGCGATATTCGAGAAGGGCACACCGGCATACACGGCGAGGTGGAGCAGGGTTTCCTGTACTTCGGCCTTGCTGGCGCCGGTATTACGGGTGGCGCGAATATGCATGGCCAGCTCCTCTTCATGGCCCAGCGAGGCCATCAGGGCGATGGTCAGCAGGCTGCGATCCCGCTTGCTCAGACCGGGGCGGCTCCAGACCGATCCCCAGGCGCCTTCGGTAATAAAGGTCTGGAAGGGCTCGTCGAAGACGGTTTTTCTGGACTCGGCCCGATCGACGTGGGCATTGCCCAGCACCGAGCGGCGTACCTTCATACCCTGATCAAAGCGGCTCAGCTCGGGGTTGTGTTGACTGAGGAAGTCGACAATCAGGGCGGCCAATGCGGCCGGTTGCTCGACGCAGGGCAGGTGACCGGCATTTTCAATCACTTCGAAGCGGCTGCCCGGGATCAGATTGGCGGTGCTCTGCACCAGATCCGGCGGAGTGGCGCCATCCTGATCGCCGACCACACACAGGGTAGGCTGGGTCAGACGCGCCGAGCTGTCGGTCAGATCTGCATCACGGATGGCGGCACAGGTACCGATATAGCCTTCCATCGGGGTACGGACCAGCATGTTGCGCCACAGGGCCAGCTCAACCGGTTTCCGGTGGCGGAATTCGGCGGCAAACCAGCGCTCCATCACGGCGTCGGCGATAAAATCGATGCCCTTGTCGCGGATGGTCTTGATGCGATCTTCCCAGCCCTGGGCCGGACCTATCTGGTGGGCGGTGTCGCACAGGATCAGCTCTTTCACCAGCTCGGGCCGGCGGGCCGCCACGCCCTGGGCGATAATGCCGCCGACCGACAGGCCGCACAAGGCCACCTGGCTCAGTTTGAGCTCGTCGAGCAGGCCTGCCAGATCATTGATGTGATCATCGATATGGTAGGGGGCCGGCGGACAATCCGACAGGCCGTGGCCGCGTTTGTCATAGCGTAAAAAGCGGTATTGCCCGGCCAGCAGGGGGAGCAGTGGCTCCCATACCCGCATGTCGGTGCCGAGAGAATTGGAAAAGACCAGCAGGGGCAGGTGGCTCGGACCTTCCAGTCGGTAGTGGAGCATGACTCCGTTGATTGCCAGGGTCTGTGTCATGGTGTTGGCCTATGTTGGCTACAGTAAATACTAAACTTAATGTTGCCCAAAGTAACGGTTATGTAAAATAAGGTTTTATCAATTTCATATACTGAAAATGGAATGGTATGGCATGCACGGGGGCGCTGTAATTAAGAAAGTCCGGCGACAGGAAACAGGCTTGCGACTCCAGTTCCGGGAGGGGCTCGACAGGGCGCCGGCGGATTATTTCTCCCGGGCCGCCGCACAGAGCGGAGTGAACAGCATGGGAAAGCGTGCTAGCCAACCATGCAACATATCAATTTTGATATGTTTTATGGCCAAAATTTCATTTTTAACCCCCGTTATTAATACTTAGTCTTGGGTAACATTGACATAACATTACCGTCTACTCTGGATCGTAACTGTTTACTGGCGGAGGACGCCGTGACCCTGGTGGTCAATCCATGAGGTCATTCTCTGCGTAACCAGCAGTCTGTCACTGCTGATACCAATCTAAAGAAAGGATGTTTTATGACTACCAGTTCTTATCAAAACCTTGAGCTGCAGCCCCTGGCTGGTCAGTGGCGGCCCGGGCGCTCCGAGCGCAAGCTGCAAGTCGTTAACCCTTACACTCAGCAGTCCCTGCTGGAACTGAACCTGGCCACCCGAGAGGATCTTGACGAAGCCTTCGTTGCCGCGCGCGAGGCCCAGAAAGAGTGGGCGCAGATGGCGCCGTCTGCCCGTGCTGCCGTTATGCTGAAGGCGGTGGAGATTTTTGATAAGCGCCGGGAAGAGATTGTCGAGTGGATCATCAAGGAGTCGGGCAGTACCCGGATCAAGGCCCAGATAGAATGGGGGGCGTCCCGCGCCATCACCCTGGAAGCCGCCAGCTTCCCGTCACGGGTGCACGGCCGCATTCTGCCCATTGACATTCCGGGCAAGGAGAGCCGGGTCTATCGCAAGCCACTGGGTGTGGTGGGCGTGATCAGCCCCTGGAACTTCCCCCTGCACCTGACCCAGCGCTCCCTGGCGCCGGCCCTGGCGCTGGGTAACGCCGTGGTGGTCAAGCCGGCCAGCGATACGCCGGTTACCGGTGGTCTGCTGCTGGCTCACATCTTCGAAGAAGCGGGTCTGCCGGCAGGCGTGCTGAGCGTGGTAGTGGGTTCCGGTGCCGAAATTGGCGATGCCTTTGTCGAGCATCCGGTACCCGGCTTCATTTCCTTTACCGGCTCGACCGAAATCGGCCTCAATATCGGTCGTCTGGCCAGTGGCGGCAAGCACCTCAAGCATGTGGCACTGGAACTGGGCGGCAACAGCCCCTTCGTGGTACTGGCCGATGCCGATGTGGAACAGGCGGTCAATGCCGCCGTGGTGGGCAAGTTCCTGCATCAGGGCCAGATCTGCATGGCAATCAACCGCATCATTGTCGAACAGCCGCTGGTCGAAGAGTTTAGCCGCCGCTATGCGGAGCGGGTCAAGGCGCTGCCTTACGGGGATCCGAGCAAGCCCGAGACAGTGGTAGGTCCGGTGATCAACAGCAAACAGCTGCAGGGTCTGCTGCAGAAAATCGAAACCGCCAAGGCCGAAGGTGCCAGTGTGCTGGTGGGCGGTGAGGCGCAGGGTAATGTGCTGCCGCCCCATGTATTCGGTAACGTCACCGCCGACATGGAGATCGCTCGCGAAGAAATTTTCGGTCCTCTGGTGGGCATTCAGACGGCACGCGACGAGCAGCATGCCCTGGCATTGGCCAACCAGAGCGAATATGGCCTGTCCAGCGCCGTCTTTACCGGCAGCCTGGAGCGGGGCGTGCGCTTTGCTCAGGGCATTCATGCGGGTATGACGCACATCAACGACATGCCGGTCAATGATGCCCCCAACGCCGCCTTTGGTGGCGAAAAGAGCTCGGGCCTGGGACGTTTCAACGGTGAGTGGGCAATCGAGGAGTTTACCACCGACCACTGGATTACCGTGCAGCACGAGCCGCGCCGTTATCCGTTCTGATTGAACCCATTGCCTGTTTAAGCAAGGAGCATCCATGTTTTCATCTATCAAGGTCAAATCCGTTGCCGCAGCCTGCCTGGTACTGCCAGCGGCCCTGGCCAGCTTCTCGGCCAGTGCCAGCGGCGACGGCCAGTGGAAGGGCGGCGAGCACGTCTACCAGAAGGTCTGTGGCCATTGCCATGAAACCAATGGCGCCATCGGCCCTGTGCTGGCCGGTCGCGGCCTGCCGCCGGCCTATACCTCTACCATAGTGCGTCAGGGCTTCCGGGCCATGCCGGCGTTCCCGGCTTCCTTTATCGATGACGCCTCGCTGCAGCAGGTTGGCGAGTACATCCAGCAACTGCCGGCCCCGGCTCAGGAGTAACCATGAGCATTGAACGTCGTTCCGTACTCAAGGGCATGGCGCTGGGCGGTCTGGCCGGGCTGACCCTGGGCCAGGCCGGCCTGGCCAGTGCCGGTCAGGCTGCCGAGGCCGTGACCCGCAAACCCCTGCTGGTGCTGGTGAGCGGTGCCGAAGCCGAAGCCGTCTTTGCCGGCGGCGCCCTGGCGCACCCGGCTGCTGGTCACGCTACCGTCTTGCGTACCGATCATGGGCTGGAATTCATCTCCGCCCTGCAGCGGCGGCTGAAGGTGTCTTCCGGCGAGCGCATCATAGGTCTGGTCGATGATGCCAGCGGTACCCTTATTCTGGATCTGGCCCGTAGCGCCGGCGCCCGCCTGCACTGGTCCGGTCAGCATGTGACCGAGGGCGGCCAGTCTCGCCACCGGTTGTCGGTCACCCCGGACACCGCCGCCTGCGGCCATCAGTTCATGGCCCTGAGCGAGGGGTGTGCCACGCCGTCGGCCACCGAGGATCTGATCCTGGCCGCCAGCCATCAGTGGGTGCCGGCGCTGGGCTTTGCCCTGGCGTCACCCGAGCCGGGTCGCCGCTATCTGCGTGCCACGCCACCGACTCAGGCCGCAGCTTTGACCGGCCACTATGTTTCATTTTCTATTGAGACCTGAAGGATCCCCATATTATGAGTGAACAAAACTACAAGGTATTGCCTACCGGTGTTGAGCAGGGTGACTTCCATCAGGCCATCGAGAAGTTTCGTGCCCTGTTGGGTGACGAGAATGTGCTGGTGGAAGAGGCCCAGCTCAAGCCCTACAACAAGATCATGATGCCCAGCGAAGACGCCGAGCATGCGCCGTCCGCCGCCGTGACCGCCACTACCGTCGAGCAGGTGCAGGGCGTGGTGAAGATCTGTAATGAATTCAAGATCCCGGTGTGGACAGTGTCTACCGGCCGCAACTTCGGCTACGGCAGCACCGCCCCCCATCACCGTGGCCAGATCATTCTGGATCTGAAGAAGATGAACAAGATCCTCGAGGTGGACGCGGAGCTGGGTACGGCCCTGGTCGAACCGGGCGTGACCTATCAGCAGCTGTACGATTACATCCAGGAAAACAACCTGCCCTTGATGCTGTCGTTCTCGGCGCCGTCGGCCATTGCCGGCCCGCTCGGTAACACCATGGACCGGGGGGTGGGTTATACCCCCTATGGCGAACACTTCCTGATGCAGTGTGGCATGGAACTGGTGCTGGCCAACGGCGAAGTCTATCGCACCGGCATGGGTGGCGTTGAAGGCGACAAGGCCTGGCAGGTATTCAAGTGGGG
>JBFGZI010000047.1:0-11125 GCA_041586855.1 Oceanisphaera sp.
CGACGCCTTGTGCTTGAACATGGCAAAGACGCAGACCAGTAGTCCCGCTACGCCGCCGAAGACCAGGGACCGGCCCACATTGGTGTTTTCAAGGGCAGCCAGCAGCGTAAAGTCTAACTGGTTCTGTGTCAGAGCCTGAGCACCGGTCAGCAGCAAGCTCGCCACTGTCACCAGCGTCAGGGTGCCAATCGCCAGCAACAGATCGCTTACTCGACCTACGGTAACACTGCTATCGGCCACGCCGGGCGGCGTGCCTTTGGCCTTGTCAAATAACTCGCCGTTCATGGCTTGTTGTTCATGCCGAGCCATGGCGCCCAGATCCCAACCACCACGGATCACCAGCAACA
The DNA here is from genome assembly GCA_041586855.1 of Oceanisphaera sp. Lineage (GTDB taxonomy): Bacteria > Pseudomonadota > Gammaproteobacteria > Enterobacterales > Aeromonadaceae > Oceanimonas. The sequence continues at coordinate 348 of JBFGZI010000047.1, forward strand.
CCATTAACAGGGTGAAAATGGCATAAAAATTCATTGCCCCCATCATCATAAAAGTACTCAGCGCACTTTGTCCGGTGAGACCGTGGCTGGCCAGAATACCTCCCACCAGGGCAATGATATAGGCCCCCCAGGAAGAGACTGGCATCAGCACGCAAACCGGTGCAGCTGTCGAATCCAGTAAATAGGCAAGTTTGGCACGTGAAATTTTAAAACGGTCTGTTACCGGCCGGCAGATGGTACCCACCGAAAGACTGTGAAAATAATCATCAATGAAGAAGATAAATACCAGTAATCCGGTCATTACCTTGGCCTGTCGCCGGTTTTTAATACGAGACTGGGCCCATACCGCAAACGCAAGCGTGGCACCGGTACGGCTCAGCATGCTGATAATGCAACCCAGCAGCAACAAGAACAGCAGTATATTAACATTCCATTCATTGACGGCATTATCGGACCAGAACAGAGCGGTAATATTGCCACCCAGATGGGTGACGGCAGTCAGGGGATTGAATTGCTGTAGCAACAGCGCACCAAGGATGATTCCCAGCCCCAGAGACAAGAGAACACGGCGGGTGAAAATGGCCAGTACTATTGCCAGCAAGGGTGGCAACAGAGACCAGAAGGTCTGAATAAAAGGATGTGATTCCACGGCAATACCTGATTCTGAATGGTCAACATAACTACCAGGAACAGGAGGCCGATATCAAGATCGCCATCTCTTTCCCAGCAATAGCGCATCATGAATAATTATTCATGACAGTATCGGCCCTTTCGGCACCGATCCCAGCCCTGCCATCGGATAAATGACATGACTTCGGCATAACGTCCTTTCGACCAGAATAAACGGCATCACCCTGAGCTGGTCTACTGATAAGTTATGCACCTCTACGCAGGTAAGCCGGAGGATTTTACTGTCAAAAAGATAAAAATCAACACATTTGACCAGAAAGCGACAGTCTGATTTTTAACCAATCATATTTGCAGGCCTGTTATATACGATAAAATCCAGACTGCCACCGCCGTTTTCATAGGCCAACATCCAAGGCAGGTAGAGCCGCCGATGCACAGCCAGGATATGGCGTTTCAACAAATCATATTTTTAATCGGCAATACGCATTCGCAAAATGCAACGTCATATACATAACACTACTGTCAGGCTGGCTTTTATAATTAATATTACTGAAATGAATTCATTAATTAACTTGCTTCATTTAAAGTGAAGATGTAAATTTAGTTTATTATAAAATCAAGATAGCCTCACAGGTGAATGTAATGTCCGACTTTTTGAAAACCCTGCTTAATATTCGTAGCCTTCGCGCCGCCACTCGTGAGCTGACTCTAGATCAGATGGAAGAAGGATTAGCCAAACTGGCTTCTGTTATTGAAGAGCAGCGTGAATCCAAAGCCGCCGAACAGGCCGCCGCACAAGAACGTGAGCGCAAGCTGAAAGAATATATGGAGCTGCTCGCCGCCGATGGTATTGATATTAGCGAGCTGGCTGAACTGGCAGAGCCTGGCAAAAAAGCCAGTGCTCCCCGCAGCAAGCGCCCTGCCAAATACGAATATCACGATGAAAACGGCGAATACAAAACCTGGACCGGCCAGGGTCGTAAGCCTTCCGTGATTCAGCAAGCGCTGGACAGCGGCGAGAAGACGCTGGAAGACTTTCTTATCAAGTAAGCAGCCAGTTGCTTATAAATAAAAACAGGGCCATTTGGCCCTGTTTTTGTTTCTATTCCGTTCCTGTAATGCATATAACGGCTGTTGGCTAGGTTGTGAATGAGCGTCGCGAATTCCAACATGAAGCTGCTTGCTTGTTGAGCGTTGGGATTCGCTGTGCTCATCGCCAACCTACGGCACTACACGGCCATAGGAAAGCTTGCCGCTACTATGCCGTCAGGCTGAGGTTGATCTGGGCCAGTACGGCTGCCGGATCGGTCGCCTGAGTGATCGGTCGGCCAATCACCAGGTAATCACTGCCTGCGCCCATCGCCTGCTCTGGCGTCATGATACGGCGCTGATCACCGGCGTCGCTGCCGGCCGGGCGAATACCCGGGGTCACCAGCTTGAAGTCGGGGCCCAGTTCCGCCTTGAGCAGGCTGGCTTCCTGGGCAGAGCAGACCACGCCGTCGAGCCCGGCATCACGCGTCAGCCGCGCCAGAGACAGCACATGCTCTGCCGGAGACCGCTGTACACCAATCTGAACCAGCTCTTCGGCGGTCATGCTGGTCAGCACCGTCACCGCGATCAGCAAGGGCGCCTTGTCACCATAGGGCAACAAGGCCTCACGGGCCGCCTGCATCATCCGAGGGCCACCGCTGGCATGCACATTCACCATCCAGACGCCCAGTTCGGCGGCGGCTGCCACCGCCTTGGCAACGGTATTGGGAATATCGTGAAACTTGAGGTCGAGAAAAACATCGAACCCGGCCTGCACCAGTGAGCGTACAAAGTCAGGTCCGAACAGGGTAAACATTTCCTTGCCGACTTTGAGTCGGCAACTGGCGGGATCGAGTTTGGCAATCAGCGCCCGCGCCTGTTGTTCATCGGCAAAATCGAGGGCGATCAGGATTTTGGGATCGAGGTTTATAGAGTCTTGCATGGGGTTACCTTTTAATTTTTATAACAGATAGTGAGGCGTGAGCTCACCCCTCACTATTAATCACTCGCCATCGAGGCCACGTACCGGTTTGATGCTGCCCCACTGTTTACAGGAGGGACATTGCCAGAATAATGTTTGAGAAGAAAAGCCGCATTGGCCACAGCGATGGCTGGGCTTGAGTCTGATTTGCTCGGACACCAGTGATTTCAGCATTTCCAGACTTTCCCTTGCCCTGCCCTGCTCCGCATTGGCCGCATGATACGACATCAGTCGGTGAAAGCCTTTCATGGTCGGGTGCCGCTGCAGTTGCGACAATACCAACTGCTCGGCCGCCAGGGGGCCCTGGGTTTCGCCGACGCTGTCGGCCAGCATCAGTACGGAACTTGCACCGCTGTCGTCCGCCACCCACTGCTCCAGTCGCTGCACAAATTCCGTTTCTTTACCCAGCGCCTGATAACAATGCTGCAAGTCTGTCAGTACCTCGCTGATAAAGTCTGCATCCTGCTCGGTGACCCGGATCAGACACGCCAGCGCCTGTGACCATTGCTGCTGGGCCATGAAGATAGCGGCCAGCCGCATATTGGCCCTCACGCAATTCTCATCGGCCTTCAGCGCCTTCTTGAGCTGAACGATGGCGGCCCTGGCATCCCGTTGGCGCCATTGCTGTTCGGCCAGCTCGCAGTAAAAATGCCCCATGGGAACCAGGGCCTTGATACCCTGCCGCTTCTTGAGCCGCTCGGCCACGCTGATGGCCTGATCCCAGTCTTTCAGCTGTTGGTAGATTTGCATCAGCTGGCTGAGGGCTTCTTCTTCATAATCGGGGTCGTTTTTCAGCTCCACCAGAATATGTTCGGCTCTGTCGAGCAGGCCGGCCGCCAGAAAGTCCCGCGCCAGCTCCAGCATCGCCAGGTGACGCTGCTCCAATAGCAGATTAGGACGGGCGATCAGGTTCTGGTGTATACGAATGGCACGATCGACTTCACCCCGGGACCGAAACAGGTTACCGAGGGCAAGGTGGGTTTCAATGGTTTCACTGTCGACCTGCAGCAATTGAATAAACAGATCAACGGCCTTGTCAGGCTCGTCGGAAAGCAGAAAATTCAGCCCGGCAACGTATTGCCGGGAGAAATGATTGGATTTGTTTTGAGCATCCTGCCGGACTCCCCTGCGCCCCATATACCAGCCATAGGCAGCTGCGACCGGAAGCAGCAGAAACAGCAATTCCAGCATAGGGCTCGTCAATCCTTAATGGGCAATGCCCTGAGCTCTTCCAATTCCTTTTGTTGACGCTCGACTTTCTTGCGCAAACCGCCGTTGTTTATCTTGAGACGCAGCAATACCAGACCGAACACCAGCCAGCCGATGACAAAACCGGCCACAAACACCACTGCCAGTAATGTCGAAAGACGATAGTCGCCCTGCGCCAGCAGATAGTTAACATGAACCAGCTGATCGTTTTGTGAGCCCAGTGTCAGTCCAACGGCAAACAGAATTGCCAGGATGACCAGGCCAAAAATAATTTTCACCTTACCCTCTCAACTTCCTGATTTAGAGTGTTGGCATTATCCCGTAAAAGCCGGATGCTCGCCAGTCGCGTTGCCATGAAAAGTGATATAGAACAAACCGATGTGCAATCAGGCTGGATTAACCCGCTCCCGCAATTCTTTACCAGGTTTAAAATGCGGTACGTATTTACCGGTCAATTCCACTTTTTCGCCTGTTTTCGGATTACGCCCCTGGCGGGGTGCCCGATAATGCAATGAAAAGCTGCCAAAGCCTCTGATTTCAATGCGGTCCCCTGTTTGCAGGGTCGATGCCATCTGTTCAAGAATTTCCTTGATGGCATTCTCTACTTCCTTGGCGGAGAGATGGCTGTATTGTTCGGACAGTCTTTCAATGAGATCGGATTTGGTCATGATGTGTTTCTCCTGATCACCAGACAACAAAAAGGGGGCGCGAAGGCCCCCTTTTGAATTCGGACAGGCTTATTCGCCTTTAGCCGCCTTGAAAGCTTCGGCCATGGCACTCAAACCAACATCTTCAGGTTGCTGCTGGTTCAGGCTATCCATAACCACTTTATCTTCAGCTTCGTCTTTCGCACGGATAGACAGGCTGAGGGTGCGGTTCTTGCGATCAACGCCCATGAAACGCGCTTCGATTTCTTCACCTACTTTCAGTACGGTAGATGCGTCTTCGATGCGGTCGCGGGAGATGTCGGCAACACGGACATAACCTTCCACGCCTTCTTCCATCTCAACCACGGCGCCTTTGGCGTCAACGGCAGTGATGGTACCCTTAACGATAGCACCTTTCTTGTTGTCAGACAGGTACTTATTGAACGGGTCTTCGTCGATTTGCTTCACGCCCAGGCTGATGCGCTCGCGCTCGGGATCGACCTGCAGAACCACGGCGTCAATCTCGTCGCCTTTCTTGAATTCACGAACGGCTTCGTCACCGTTGGCGTTCCAGGAAATGTCGGACAGGTGAACCAGACCGTCGATGCCGCCGTCCAGACCGATGAAGATACCGAAGTCAGTGATAGACTTGATCTTGCCGGAAACACGGTCACCCTTGTTGTGGGTTTCCGCAAACAGCTGCCACGGGTTGGATTTGCACTGCTTTAGACCCAGAGAGATACGACGACGTTCTTCGTCGATATCCAGCACCATCACGTCTACGCTGTCGCCAACGGAAACAACTTTGGACGGGTGGATGTTCTTGTTGGTCCAGTCCATTTCGGACACGTGTACCAGGCCTTCAACGCCTTCTTCGATTTCAACGAAGCAGCCGTAGTCGGTCAGGTTGGTCACGCGGCCAGACAGACGAGTGCCTTCCGGATAACGGTTGGCGATATCAACCCACGGATCTTCACCCAGCTGCTTCAGACCCAGAGACACACGAGTGCGCTCACGGTCGAACTTCAGCACTTTAACGTTGATTTCGTCACCCACGTTCACGATTTCGCTTGGGTGCTTAACGCGCTTCCAGGCCATGTCGGTGATGTGCAGCAGGCCATCTACGCCGCCCAGGTCTACGAAAGCACCGTAGTCGGTCAGGTTCTTGACGATACCTTTAACTTCTTGACCTTCTTGCAGGTTCTCAAGCAGCTGCTCGCGCTCGGCACTGTTTTCAGTTTCGATAACGGCACGACGAGAAACAACAACGTTGTTGCGCTTCTGGTCCAGCTTGATCACTTTGAACTCAAGCTCTTTACCTTCCAGGTGCAGCGTATCGCGCACAGGACGTACGTCAACCAGCGAACCAGGCAGGAATGCGCGGATAGTGTTCACTTCTACGGTGAAGCCACCCTTGACCTTGCCGTTGATCACACCGATAACGGTTTCTTGATCTTCGTAGGCTTTTTCCAGTTGCAGCCAGGATTCGTGGCGCTTCGCTTTTTCGCGGGAAAGCAGAGTCTCACCGAAACCGTCTTCTACCGCGTCCAGCGCTACGTCTACTACGTCGCCAACGCTGACTTCCAGCTCGCCCTGAGCATTTTTGAACTGCTCGGCAGGGACAGCGGATTCAGACTTCAGGCCTGCGTCAACCAGAACGATACCGTTCTCGATGGCTACTACAGTACCTTTAACAATGGAACCCGGACGGGTTTCCAGTTCTTTCAGAGACTCTTCAAAGAGTTGGGCAAAAGATTCAATCATGTTTAATGAATACACTTTTTAAGTTGAACATCCACAGGGCAATCCGGCACCGGTGGGGTGATTAGCATAGACCCGTCCCCTCCCTGGGGCGGGCAGGGCGAGATCGCATCGGCGACCTCGCTTAAGTTAACTTTTCTTCCGTACTTTTTTAACCGAAATCAAACTTAACCGAGCTTAACCTTAGTATGACTCAGCACTTTGTCCAGTACTTGTGCAATGGACAAATCCGTCGAGTCGATAACCAATGCATCGGCTGCGGCTTTGAGCGGTGCCACGGCTCGATTACGATCTCGCTCGTCACGCGTCTGAATTTCGCTTAAAAGACGGTCAAAACTAACATCAAAGCCCTTGTCTTGCAACTGAATAAGCCGTCGCTGCGCCCTTTCTTCGGCGCTGGCATCGAGGAAAATTTTGACCGGTGCATCGGGGAAAACCACAGTGCCCATGTCCCGGCCGTCGGCAATCAGACCGGGGCTGGCCCGGAAGGCGCGCTGACGCCGAAGCAGGGCTTCTCGCACTCGGGGAAAGGCGGCAACCTTGCTGGCCGCGTCTCCCATTTTTTCGGTGCGAATGGAGCGGGAAACGTCTTCTCCTTCGAGGATGGTCTTGATATGGCCATCGACCACCGGAAACTGTACATCCAGGTGGGCCGCCAATGGCATTAAACCGGCTTCATCGTTCAGCGCCACATTGTGATGCTGGGCCGCTAGTGCCAACACACGATAGATAGCGCCGGAATCAAGCAGATGCCATTTCAGTTTCTCGGCCAGCAACTGACAAAGGGTTCCCTTGCCGGCGCCACCTGGGCCATCCACGGTAATGACGGGAGCTTGTTCAGTCATGCCATTCTCCAGTAAATAATGAGTCTGGGCACCTGGGTGCCGCGCGGCCGGCATTATACCCGAGTTGACAGATAAAGGCATAACTTACAATTCATTAACACGACAAAAATAAAGCCATTCGCACGACGCCAGCCAATATTGCGCCTATACCTGCACGCCCATCCGCTTTACAATGACTGTCATTTTTTTGTTACCTGATAACCAAAAGAGGAACGCCATGAGCAGTGTTACCCGGATGGCAAACTCAAAACTGCCGACACCCTGGGGCACCTTTACCCTGATCGGGTTTGAAGAGAAAGGCACCGGCAAGGATCATGCCGCCCTGGTGATGGGGAATATCGACGATGACCAACCGGTACTGGGCCGCATTCACTCCGAGTGCCTGACCGGTGATGCCCTGTTCAGCCTGCGTTGCGACTGCGGCTTTCAGCTGCAGGCCGCACTGGAAAGAATCGCCAAAGAAGGGCGTGGCATACTGCTCTATGTGCGCCAGGAAGGACGAGGCATAGGCCTGCTCAACAAGATCCACGCCTATCATCTGCAGGATCAGGGCAAGGACACGGTGGAAGCCAACGTCGAGCTGGGTTTTGCCGCCGACATGCGCGACTACACCATCTGTGCCGACATGCTGCACAGCCTGGGTGTCAAGCAGATGAAGCTGATGACCAATAACCCGCGCAAGGTCAAGGCGATGGAAAACTTCGGTATTGAAGTGCTGGAGCGGATACCGCTGCAGGAAGGGCGCAATCCTTTCAACGAGCATTATCTGGACACCAAGGCCGGCAAGCTGGGCCATATGTTCAAGGACTGACCCCGCTTCTTTTTGCGTCTAAAGCCCCGGACTCTTCGCCCGGGGCTTTAATCTACCCCTCACTCCTCACCCCTCACTCCTCACCCCTCACGATTTATTTTCCCGCCAGCATCTGGGCGTCGCTGCGCTTCAGTACCGAGTACAGCACGCCGCTGACCAGGGATCCGGCGGCAATGGCCGGCACGTACCACAGCAGTTGCTGAATGGCATTAGGGATAAAGAATACAAAGATGCCGCCATGGGGCGCCAGCAACTTGGCGCCAAAAAACATGGACAGGGCCCCGGTGAGGGCACCGCCGAGCATGCAGCAGGGGATCACCCGCAGCGGATCCCGGGCGGCGAAGGGAATGGCGCCTTCGGAAATAAAGCACAATCCCAGCACGAAAGAGGCCTTGCCCGCTTCCTGCTCGCTCTTGTTGAACTTGCGCCGGGCAAGAAAGGTGGCAATCCCCATGGCAAGTGCCGGCACCATACCTGCCGCCATGGCCGCCGCCATGGGGCCGTAGGTTTGTGATGCCAGCAAGCCGACCGAAAAAGCATAGGCCGCCTTGTTGACCGGGCCGCCCATGTCGAAGCACATCATGGTACCGATGATAATGCCGAGCAGCACCGCATTGGCCGAGCCCATGTTGTTGAGAAAGTCGGTCATGGTGGTCATCATCAAAGCCACAGGCCCACCCACCACGTAAATCATCACCAGGCCGGTAAAGAGGCTGGCAAACAGCGGAATAATCAATATGGGTTTAAGCGCCGTCAGGCTGGTGGGCAGCGGCACCTTCCGTGCCAGATAACGGGCACTGTAGCCGGCCAGAAAACCACCGATGATGCCGCCGATAAAACCGGCCCCCAGGGTGCTGGCCAGCATGCCGCCAATCATGCCGGGGGCAATCCCCGGCCGGTCGGCAATGGAATAGGCGATGTAGCCGGACAGCACAGGTATCATCAGGGCAAAGGCCGAGGCCCCGCCGATTTGCATCAGCGCCGCCGCCAGGCTGCCTTCTTCCTTGAACGCCTCGATGCCGAACACGAACGACAGCGCGATAATCAAGCCGCCGGCCACCACCATCGGCAGCATGAACGACACCCCGGTCAGCAGGTGCTGATAAGGGCCGGCCTGGGTGCTCTCCAGGGTGTGTTGCGGTTTTTTCAGCGCCGCCGGTATGCCTTCCACCTGCAGCACCGCCTGCTCCCTGCCCCGTTGCAGCCAGGCTCGGGGATCGTGCAATGCCGACTGAATATCGCTGTGATACAGCGACTTGCCAACGAAACGGGACAGATCCAGTGGCGTATCCGCCGCCACCAGTACCAGTTCGGCATCCTCGATCTGTGCTGGTGTGAAGACCGTGACCGGCTCGAGCTGGCTGTAACATTCCACATTCGTCTGCCAACCCAGACTCTGTGCCGCCTGACGCAACAAACGGGCCGCCAGATAACTGCTGGCCATGCCACTGGGGCAAGCAGTTATAATCAATGTTTTCACCAATGCTCTTTTCCCGGCTCGAGTTGCGTAATTTCAATGGCATCCTGATAAAGATTCAATTGCTGCTGATTGTCGATACCAACACCTACCTGGGTCACCGCCATGAGCGACAGGGCGGCTGCCCGCCGCAGGATAAAAGCTTCATCCCGACCTTCCAGCAAGCCGGCACAAAGGCCGGCCACCAGGCTGTCGCCGGCGCCCACTGTACTGACCACCTTCACCCTGGGTACCCGGGCCCGCCAGGCTCCCCGCGGGCTGAACCAGTGCACACCTTCTGCCCCGTTTGATACCACTACATGCTGAATGCCCTGCTGCTGAAGCTCCTGGGCACAGGCGATCAGATCGGCCTCGTCACGAATGGGTCGACCGACCAACTCGACCAGCTCATCGATATTGGGCTTGATCAACGCGGGCTTCCCCTTGATACCGGCCTTCAACGCATCGCCGCTGGCGTCCAGCCACACGGTTTTGCCCCGCTCTCGCCACATTTCAATCATGCCTTCCAGCTGTTGAGGCCTAACGCCGGGCGGCAGGCTGCCCGCCACAACCAGAAAACCAAAGTCATCGGCCAGTGACTCCAGCCTGGCCAGCAACCGATTCCAGTCCACTTCGGTCACACGCAGACCGGGCAGGTTGATATCGGTGACCCGGCCGTCGGCCTCGCTTATTTTCACATTGACCCGGGTGTCACCGGCCAGCCGCACAAAATCGTCCTCAATGTCATGCTGGCTGAACAAGGCGCGAAAGGAGGCGTCGTTATTCTGCCCGAGAAAACCGCTGACCTTGGGATTGTGTCCCAGGTCGGCCAACACCCTGGCCACATTGATGCCCTTGCCGGCGGCGCCAAGATGGCCACTGCTTGCCAGGTTGGCCGCTCCCGCACTCAATTTATCCAGCGTGACGGTCAGGTCCAGCGCCGGATTCAGGGTCAGGGTTAACATACTCATTTTATTTCTCCTGTCAGGGCTCGAACCGCCTGCGCATCCCGTGCGCGCAACGCCAGATCGGCCAGTTGTTTACATTGGACCAGGCTGCATTGACGCACCCAGGCCTTGACCAGCGACACCTGCTTGAGGCTAACCGATAATTCGTCCACCCCCAGCCCGACCAGCAGCGGTAGCGCCACCGGATCCGAGCCCAGCTCACCACAGACACTCACCCACTTGCCTTTGGCATGAGCCGCGTCCACCGTCATCTTGATCAACCTTAATACTGCGGGGTTGAGACCATCGGAGAGACGGGCCAGCTCAACGCTCCCCCGGTCCATCGCCAGCGTGTACTGGGTCAGATCGTTGGTGCCGATACTGAAAAAATCAACCTCTTGGGCAAATACCTCGGCATTGAGGGCGATGGAAGGGACTTCCACCATGATACCGAGCTGCAC
>JBFGZI010000048.1:0-10995 GCA_041586855.1 Oceanisphaera sp.
GGCCCTGATTGCAGCCGTACAGGAGCATGGCGCCGATCTGGGCATTGCCTTCGATGGTGACGGCGACCGCCTGGCGATGGTGGATCATACCGGCGCCTTGCTCGACGGCGATCAGCTGCTCTACATCATGGCCCGGGACGCTCGTCGTCGGGGTACCCTGAATGGTGGCGTGGTCGGTACCCTGATGAGCAACATGGCGCTGGAACTGGCGCTGGCGGATCTCGACATTCCCTTCAGGCGCGCCAAGGTGGGTGACCGTTATGTGATGGAGCTGCTCAAGCAGCATGGCTGGAAGCTGGGTGGAGAGAATTCGGGTCACATCATCAGCCTGGATCACAACAGCACCGGTGACGGCATTGTGGCGTCATTGCAGGTGTTGCGTGCCATGGTCGATGAAGGCCGTAGCCTGAATGAATTGAGCAAAGAGCTGGTGCTCTATCCTCAGGTACTGGTTAATGTGCGCTTTCAGGCCGGCACCGATCCGCTGAATGACAGTGAAGTGCAGCGCCGGGTGGCCGTCGCAGAAGAAGAGCTCGCCGGTGCGGGGCGGGTTCTGCTGCGCAAGTCCGGCACCGAACCCCTGATCCGGGTGATGGTGGAAGGCGCCGAGCGTGAACAGGTACAACGTCTGGCCCAGCATATTGCCGACGCGGTCGCATAATCCTGAGTGAGGAGTGAGGAGTGAGGAGTGAGGAGTGAGGCGTTGCGCTCTCCTCACCCCTTACGCTTCGCTCTTCACGGTTAAAAACGGTTGTGCAATCATCGTTTTGCCGTCTTTTTATGCGCTTGAACGGTTTTTTTTAAATTGCGCTTGTATCCCGCCAAGGGTGTAGCTAGTATTAGCCCCGCTCCGGACAGCAGTCTGATGCGGGGCTCAGACGTCAAGCAAAGGGTTGGCTGATGTACGAAATTCTTTTAGTGGTGTATCTGCTTATTGCGCTGGCTTTGATTGGTCTGGTGCTGATTCAGCAAGGTAAAGGCGCCGATATGGGTGCTTCCTTCGGAGCAGGTGCGTCGAACACGGTTTTTGGCTCCAGCGGGTCCGGTAATTTCCTGACCAAGGCGACAACGCTGCTGGCAGCAGGCTTCTTTGTAGTGAGTCTGGTTCTGGGTAATCTATCCAGCAACAGCACCAAGCAAGGAAGTGAGTGGGAAGATCTTTCTGTACCACAGGTAGAAGAAAGTGTTATCCCGGGTGATGTTCCTGCAATAAACAGCAGCGACGTACCCGAATAAGGTTTTTGCCGAGGTGGTGGAATTGGTAGACACGCTATCTTGAGGGGGTAGTGCCTGTATAGGCGTGCGGGTTCAAGTCCCGCTCTCGGCACCAAGTCATAGTTAAGTTGAGATTCAAGCTTAAATTAACTATACTCTCGCACGGTTCGGACGCGGGGTGGAGCAGTCTGGTAGCTCGTCGGGCTCATAACCCGAAGGTCGTCGGTTCAAATCCGGCCCCCGCAACCAATCCTCACGTTTATGGCACATTATTTAATAGTAAGTGCGGTAAATGGTCGCTGCGAGGCGACAGTCAGGGTCCAGGTGAATAGCCCCGATTTGAAGATCGGGGCTTTTTGTTATCTGCACTTCAGCACCGTATCAGCGGTGTACATTCACTGGGCTGCGAGCCCTTTTTTTGTTTTCGGAGGGGTAGCTTTGGCTACATTGGAACAACGATTGACCGAGATGCTGTCAGAGCCCGTAGAGGCTCTGGGCTTTGAATTGCTGGGGCTCGAGTTTGTACGCGCCGGCCGGCATTCGACCTTACGTTTGTACATCGACCATGAAAACGGTATTGAAGTAACCGATTGTGCCGAAGTCAGTCGGCAGGTCAGTGCCGTGCTTGATGTGGAAGATCCCATTTCTACCGAATATGATCTGGAGGTGTCTTCTCCGGGTATGGCTCGCCCCCTGTTCAAGCCGGCTCATTATCAGGCCCTTATCGGCCAGCAGGTAGAATTGTCCCTGCGTATGGCGGTGAACAATCATCGTAAACTGACCGGGCTTCTGGTGTCGGTAGACGACACCATGATCAGGCTGGAGGTGGCAGGAACCGAGTTCCCCATCGCCTTCGCCAATATCCAAAAAGCGCATCTGGTTCCGAACTTTGACTAACGAGGCAGTCGGACATGAATAAAGAAATATTGCTGGTTGTTGATGCCGTTTCTAACGAAAAGGCCGTGCCTCGCGAAAAGATTTTCGAGGCACTGGAAACCGCCCTGGCTACGGCCACCAAGAAAAAATATGAAGGTGATATCGCGGTACGGGTCGAAATCGACCGTAAAAGCGGTAATTTCGAAACCTTCCGTCGCTGGCAGGTAGTGGAGAATCAGGAAGCCCTGACCAACCCTTACGGCGAAATCACCCTGGAAGCGGCACAGATCGACGAGCCGGATATCCAGATTGGCGATTATGTGGAAGACGAAATCGATTCGGTCACCTTCGACCGCATCACCACCCAGACTGCCAAGCAGGTTATCGTACAGAAGGTACGTGAAGCCGAGCGCATGCAGGTGGTGGAGCAGTTCCAGGATCAGGAAGGCGAAATCATTACCGGTGTAGTCAAGAAGGCGACCCGTGACAACGTGATTCTGGATCTGGGCAGTAACGCCGAAGCGGTGATCTTCCGTGAAGATCTGTTGCCGCGGGAATCGTTCCGCTCCGGTGACCGTATTCGCGGTCTGCTGTATGCGGTGCGTCCCGAAGCCCGTGGCGCCCAACTGTTCGTCAGCCGCAGCCACCCGGACTTTCTGAAAGAACTGTTCCGTATCGAAGTGCCGGAAATCGGTGAAGAAATCATCGAAATCATGGCTGCCGCCCGGGATCCGGGTAGCCGTGCCAAGATTGCGGTCAAGACCAACGACCGTCGCATCGACCCCATCGGGGCTTGTGTCGGCATGCGTGGCGCCCGGGTACAAGCTGTGTCCGGCGAGCTCAGCGGTGAGCGGGTCGATATCGTGTTGTGGGACGACAATCCCGCCCAGTTTGTGATCAACGCCATGGCACCGGCGGATGTGGCTTCTATCATTGTCGATGAAGATGCCCATTCCATGGACATTGCAGTGGAATCCGGCAACCTGGCCCAGGCCATCGGCCGTAACGGTCAGAACGTTCGTCTGGCGGCTCAGCTGACCGGCTGGGAACTGAACGTGATGACGGTGGAAGATTTGCAGAGCAAGCATCAGGTAGAAAGCGACAAGATCATGAATCTGTTTGTCCATGACCTGGACATCGACGAAGATTTCGCCGCCTTGCTGATGGAAGAAGGCTTTTCTTCCCTGGAAGAAATTGCCTATGTGCCGGTCAGCGAGCTGTTGAGCGTCGAAGGCCTGGATGAAGAGATGGTGGAGGTGTTGCGTAATAGAGCCAAGGATGCCCTGACCACTCGGGCCCTGGCGCAGGAAGAATCATTCGAAGGGGTGGAGCCGGCAGAAGATCTGCTCGCACTGCCCTCCATGACCCGGGAGCTGGCGTATTTGCTTGCCGCCCGTGGTGTTGCGGATCTGGAAGAATTGGCAGAACAGGGCATAGACGACCTTGAAGGAATTGAAGGTCTGAATGAAACCCTGGCAGGGGAGCTGATCATGGCGGCCCGGAATATCTGCTGGTTCGGAGACCAGAACGAAGAATAAGATCAGCGGAGGTAAATGAATGGCAGAAGTTACATTAACGCAGCTTGCCAGCGACATCGACACATCGGTTGACCGTCTTGTCCAGCAGTTTCGCGAAGCCGGCATGGAGAAATCCAGCGCCGACACCGTATCGGAAACCGAAAAGGCCGCCTTGCTGACGTTTTTAAAGAAACAGCATGGCGCCGACGACAAAGAGCCCAAGCGGATGACGCTGCAGCGCAAGAGCATCAGCACCCTGAGCGTGCCGGTCGTCGGCGGCAAGAGCAAAGCCGTACAGGTCGAGGTGCGCAAGACGCGCACCTACGTAAGACGTGATTCGCTGGAAGAGCAGCAGCGTCAACAGGAAGCAGAAGAGCAGGCGCGTCTGGAAGCAGAAGCGCAGGCCCGGCGTGAGGCCGAAGAGCAAGCAAAGCGTGAAGCCGAAGACAAGGCCAAGCGTGAGGCAGAAGAACAAGCCAAGCGTGACGCGGAAGAAAAAGCCCGCCAGGCTCAGCTGCAAGCTCAGAACACCACAGAGCAGGGGGCAACCAAGCCCCGAAGCAAAGAGCAGAAAAAGGCGGACGATATGGCGAAGAGCGAAGCAGAAAAACTGAAGCAACAGCGTGAGCAAGAAGCCTTGCGCAAGGCCGAGCTGGACGCCCAGAAAAAGGCCGAAGAAGTACGCAAGCTGGCGGAAGAAAATGAAAAACGCTGGGCAGAAGAAGCCGCGGCGAAGAAGCCGGAAGATGCGGATTACCATGTCATGACCAACGAGCATGCCAAGGCCGCCGAAGACGAAGCCGACAAGACCGAAGAGCAGAAAGCTCGCCGTAGCACCGGTGGCAAGAAGCGCAAGGGTGGCAAAACCAAGGAAGATCGCGAAAATCGCGAAAGCCGCAATGAACGCCTGAGAAAAGGCAAGCGCGCCAAGGTGATGACCCCCAACTCGATGAAACATGGTTTCCAGAAGCCAGTACAAGCGGTTAACCGCGATGTTGAAATCGGTGAGACCATCAGCGTGGCCGAACTGGCCAACAAGATGGCCGTCAAGGGTGCCGCCGTCATCAAAACCATGATGAAGATGGGTGCCATGGTGACCATCAATCAGGTGATCGATCAGGAAACCGCCCAGCTGGTGGCGGAAGAGATGGGCCACAAGGTGATTCTGCGTCGTGAAAACGAACTGGAGCAGAAGGTACTGTCGGACCGGGATACCGATGCCGAACGTCAGACCCGAGCCCCGGTCGTGACCATCATGGGTCACGTCGACCACGGCAAGACCTCGACCCTGGATTATATCCGTCGGGCCAAGGTTGCCGCCGGCGAAGCCGGTGGTATTACCCAGCATATCGGTGCCTATCACGTCGAAACCGACAACGGCATGATCACCTTCCTGGATACCCCGGGTCACGCGGCCTTTACCTCCATGCGTGCTCGTGGTGCCAGCGCCACCGATATCGTTATTCTGGTGGTAGCGGCGGATGACGGCGTTATGCCGCAGACCGTTGAAGCCATTCAGCACGCCAAGGCGGCCGGTGTTCCCCTGATTGTTGCAGTCAACAAGATGGACAAGCCGGAAGCGGATATTGACAGGGTCAAGAGTGAACTGTCTCAGCACGGCGTCATGTCGGAAGACTGGGGCGGCGAAAACATGTTCGCCTTTATCTCGGCCAAAACCGGTGAGGGTATCGACGAGCTGCTCGAAGCCATTTTGCTGCAGGCGGAAGTACTGGAGCTGAAAGCCATATACGACGGCATGGCATCCGGCGTGGTCATCGAATCCCGTCTCGACAAGGGTCGTGGTCCGGTTGCCACCGTACTGGTACAGGAAGGAACCCTGAATCAGGGCGATATCGTGCTCTGTGGTCTGGAATATGGCCGCGTGCGTGCCATGAAGGACGAGCTGGGTCGCGAAATCAAGACCGCCGGTCCGTCCATTCCGGTCGAAATTCTGGGTCTGTCCGGCGTGCCGGCAGCCGGTGATGAAGCCACAGTGGTACGTGACGAGAAGAAGGCCCGTGAAGTGGCACTCTATCGTCAGGGCAAGTTCCGCGAAGTGAAACTGGCGCGTCAGCAGAAAGCCAAGTTGGAGAACATGTTCGCCAATATGACCGAAGGCGAAGTGGCCGAAGTCAACCTGGTACTGAAGGCGGACGTTCAGGGCTCCATCGAGGCGATTTCCGAGTCGTTGCAGAAGCTGTCTACCGACGAAGTGAAGGTCAAGATCATCGGCTCCGGTGTGGGTGGTATCACCGAAACCGACGCCAGCCTGGCAGCGGCCTCCAACGCCATCATAGTGGGCTTCAACGTGCGTGCCGATGCATCTGCCCGCAAGATGATTGAAGCGGAAGAGATCGACCTGCGCTACTACAGCGTGATCTACGAGCTGCTGGACGAAGTGAAGCAGGCCATGACCGGCATGCTGGCTCCCGAGTTCAAGCAGGAAATCATCGGTCTGGCCCAGGTACGTGATGTGTTCCGTTCACCCAAGTTTGGTGCCGTGGCCGGTTGTATGGTCACCGAAGGTAACGTCAAGCGCAGCAACCCGATCCGGGTATTGCGTGACAACGTGGTCATTTACGAAGGCGAGCTCGAATCTCTGCGTCGCTTCAAGGACGATGTGCAGGAAGTGCGTAACGGCATGGAATGTGGTATCGCCGTGAAGAACTACAATGATGTACGAGTGGGCGACCAGATTGAAGTCTTCCAAATCGTGGAAGTACAGCGCACCCTGTAAGGGCAGCTTGTACCAGGAACCCCGGTTTCAGCACTGATATATAAATGGGGGCCTTTGGCCCCCTTTGTCTTGGAAAGAGAATTATGGCCAGAGAATTCAGCCGATCCCGCCGGGTAGGTCAGGAATTGCAAAAAGAAATTGCGATGATCCTGCAGCGGGAAATCAAAGATGAGCGTCTCAAGTTGGTGACGGTATCCGGTGTCGAGTTGTCTCGGGATCTGAACTACGCCAAGGTGTTCGTTACCTTTCTGGAAAACGATCCGGAAAAAATCGAGCAGGGCATGAAGGTACTGAAAGATGCCAGCGGCTTTATTCGCAGCCTGGTGGGTAAAGCCATGCGTCTGCGGGTGACGCCCGAATTGCGGTTTGCCTACGACCAGAGCCTGGTCGAGGGGATGCGCATTTCTACCCTGGTTTCCAGCACCATTGCCGAAGACAACCGTCGGATGAAGGACGGTGGTCAGGACGAGCAGGATCAGGATCAAGATCAAGAGAAGAAGGACTGAAGATGGGGCGTCAGCGTCGATTTCGTGGCCGTGAGGTAGACGGCATTCTGTTGTTGGACAAGCCTGCCGGCATTACCTCCAACGATGCCCTGCAACAGGTCAAGCGTATTTATGCCGCCGCCAAGGCGGGGCACACCGGTGCGCTCGACCCGCTGGCCACCGGCATGTTGCCGATTTGCCTGGGTGAGGCGACCAAGTTTTCCCAGTTCCTGCTGGAAGCGGACAAGCGCTATCGGGTGGTCGCCAAGCTGGGCGAGCGCACCGATACCAGCGATGCGGACGGCGAAGTGGTCGAGACCCGGCCGGTCAATGTGGCCCCGGGTGACTTGATCGAAGCTCTGGATCGCTTTCGCGGCCAGAGCCAGCAGATCCCGTCCATGTACTCGGCGCTCAAGTATCAGGGCAAGCCCCTGTACCAGTACGCCCGTGAAGGCATAGAAGTACCGCGGGAATCCCGCCCCATCACCGTCTATGAGCTGACACTCATTCGCTTTGAAGGCGATGAAGTGGAGCTGGAAGTACATTGCAGCAAGGGCACCTATATCCGGACCATCGTCGATGATCTGGGCGAAGTGCTGGGCTGCGGGGCACACGTGACCGTGCTGCGCCGACTGGCGGTGGCGGGCTATCCGACCGAGCGCATGCTGACCCTGGAGCAGCTGGAGTGTATCCTCGAAAACTGCCGGACCCAGGACATAGCGCCTCGCCTGGAGCTGGATCCGCTGCTGTTGCCGATGGACACCGCCGTATCCAGTCTGCCGGAAGTGAATATGTCCGAGCTGGTGGCCGGTTATATCAACCAGGGGCAGGCGGTGCAGGTTTCCGGTGCGCCGCTCGAGGGTTTTGTTCGCATGACCATGGGTGACGAACACCAGTTTATCGGCGTCGGTGAAATCGACGACGACGGTAAAGTCGCCCCCAAGCGCCTGGTGCGCTGAAACGTCGAACCTTACTGGCAGAAACGGGCCTTGTCAGCGCCGTTTCTGCCGCTGGCATTTTCTGGTTGCCAACATCGGCTTAACTGGTAGAATGCGCAGCTCGCTTTCCGGCTGAATTAGTGATCGGCTGGAAAAAACATTCATCTCTTTGGAGTACAAAAGATGTCACTAAATGCTGAAACCAAAGCCCAAATCGTTGCTGAACATGCCCGCGGTGAAGGCGACACCGGTTCACCTGAAGTTCAGGTTGCCCTGCTGAGCGCCCAGATCAACCACCTGCAAGGTCACTTCAAGCAGCACATCCATGATCACCACAGCCGTCGTGGTCTGCTGCGCATGGTATCCCAGCGTCGTAACCTGCTGGACTACCTGAAGCGTAAAGACGTTGCGCGTTACAGTGCACTGATCGCCAAACTGGGTCTGCGTCGTTAATCGACTCATCCGGTTCAAGAAAAAGGGGCTTAGGCCCCTTTTTTGTTGCCTGTGTTTCAGTGTGAGGGGTAAGGAGTGAAGCGTGAGGAGAAAAACACCGCGCCTGTGAATTCGGCTCTTGCCCCTCACTCTTTTCGCCTCACTCCTCACGTTTCTCTATCTGTTTTCCCCTTGCGATTCTGTCCTTTAAACGGGAATCAAGTATACTGAGCCGGTAAATTAAAAGACCAAACATATTAAGGAATCTACAACGTGAATCCTATCGTGAAAACCTTCCAGTATGGCCAGCATACTGTCACCCTCGAAACCGGCGTCATGGCGCGTCAGGCGAGTGGTGCTGTCATGGCCAGCATTGATGATACCGCCGTTCTGGTAACCGTCGTTGGCAAGCGCGAAGCCGATGAAAGCAAAGACTTCTTTCCGCTGACCGTTAACTATCAGGAGCGTACCTACGCTGCCGGCCGCATTCCGGGCAGCTTCTTCAAGCGTGAAGGCCGCCCGACGGAAGGTGAAACACTGACCTCGCGATTGATTGACCGTCCGATCCGTCCGCTGTTTCCCGAAGGATTCAAAAACGAAGTACAGGTCATTGCGACCGTGGTATCGGTGAACCCCGATATCGCGCCCGATATCGTTGCCATGCTGGGTACCTCCGCGGCCCTGGCTATCTCCGGTATTCCGTTTGCCGGTCCTATCGGTGCTGCCCGCGTCGGTTACATGAATGGTGAATACGTACTGAACCCGAGCATCAGCGAGCTGGAAAACAGCGAACTGGATCTGGTGGTGGCCGGTACCGCCAACGCAGTACTGATGGTGGAGTCCGAAGCCAACATTCTGCCCGAAGAAGTAATGCTGGGCGCCGTGGTTTATGGTCACGAGCAGCTGAACACCGCCGTTCAGGCCATCAATGAATTTGCCGCCGAAGTGGGCACCCAGCCCTGGGACTGGCAGCCGAAGGCCGAGAACGAAAGCCTGAAAGCTCAGATTGCCGAACTGGCTACCACCGAGCTGGGCGAAGCCTATCGCATCACCGACAAGAGCGCCCGTCGTGACGCCATCGGTGCCATCAAGGCCAAGGCGCTGGCTGCGGTACTGGCCGCTCATCCCGAGCAGGGCATCAAGGAAGTGCAGGAACAGCTGGGTAAGCTGGAGAAGCAGATTGTACGTGGGCGCGTAGTACGCGGTGAGCCTCGTATCGATGGTCGTGAACCGGACATGATCCGTGCTCTGAACGTGGCCACCGGTCTGCTGCCCCGTACTCATGGTTCCGCCCTGTTCACCCGCGGTGAAACTCAGGCCCTGGTTGCCGCCACCCTGGGTACCGAGCGTGACGCCCAGCTGATCGACGAGCTGACCGGCGCCCGTACCAACCGCTTCATGCTGCACTACAACTTCCCTCCCTACTGTGTGGGCGAAACCGGCATGGTCGGCAGCCCCAAGCGTCGGGAAATCGGCCACGGCCGTCTGGCCAAGCGTGGCGTTGCCGCCGTGATGCCGAGCGCCGATGTGTTCCCGTACACAGTGCGTGTGGTATCTGAAATCACCGAATCCAATGGTTCCTCCTCCATGGCTTCCGTCTGTGGTACCTCACTGGCGCTGATGGATGCGGGTGTACCGATCAAGGCCTCCGTGGCCGGTATCGCCATGGGTCTGGTCAAAGAAGACGCCGGCTTTGTGGTGCTGTCCGATATCCTGGGTGACGAAGATCATCTGGGCGACATGGATTTCAAGGTCGCCGGTACCACCCAGGGCATTACCGCCCTGCAGATGGACATCAAGATCGAAGGCATCACCAAAGAAATCATGGAAGTGGCGCTGAAGCAGGCTCGTAATGCTCGTCTGCACATCCTGAAGGTGATGGATGAGGCGATGCAGGCACCGCGTGCCGAGATCTCCGATTTCGCTCCGCGCATCCATATCATCAAGATCAACCCCGAGAAGATCCGTGATGTGATCGGTAAAGGTGGCGCCACCATTCGTGCCCTGACCGAAGAAACCGGTACCACCATAGAGCTGGACGACGACGGCACCGTCAAGATTGCCGCCGTGGACGGCGAAGCCGCCAAGCTGGCGATTCGTCGCATCGAGCAGCTGACCGCAGAAGTGGAAGCCGGCACCATCTACGAAGGTCAGGTCGTACGTCTGGCCGACTTCGGTGCCTTCGTCAACGTTCTGCCCGGCAAGGATGGCCTGGTGCACATCTCCCAGATCACCGAAGAGCGGGTCAAGAACGTGTCCGATCACCTGACCGTCGGTGACATGGTCAAGGTCAAGGTACTGGAAGTGGATCGTCAGGGCCGCATTCGTCTGTCTATCAAGGAAGCGAAAGAGCCGGCAGTAGCCGAAGCTCCCGCTGCCGAAGAAGCCAAGGTCGAAGAAGCCAAGGTTGAAGCCAAGCCGGCTGAAGCGGCCCAGACTGAAGCAGTACCGGCCGACAAGGCAGAGTAACTTCAGCCATGGCCTGACAGGCTAATGGATAAATAGAAAAAGCCGGGATAACTCCCGGCTTTGTTGTTTTTGGCCATGGCATGTGATGGTCGCTGGAACGGGCCCTTTGCCCGACCTTTGCAGGGCAACCAACTAGATCATACCAATCTGTAAAACTAACTAATCTGTTTAGCTGCCCTGTAAAGGTCGAACGAAAGGTCTACTCCACCGACACGCTTCAAGTACGTCCATGTAACGCTCAGCACATGACGTCCTGTCATGTGATGGTCGCTGGAGTAGAACCCTTCATCCGCCCCTCTGCTGCCGCGTCGCCTGTGGGAGCGCCC
>JBFGZI010000049.1:0-10968 GCA_041586855.1 Oceanisphaera sp.
CTTCAGGCTGATGTCCTGGTTCGGGGTGGTCTGGTCGAAGTCGATGTTCAGCTTTTCCCGCACATGGCGCTCGAACTCACGCCCGCCCTGGGCCTGGCAGGCCTCGGCCCGACAGACCTCGACCACATGGCGGCCCGGCTTTTCGCTGCGGAAAAAATGATAGAAGCTGATCACACCGTGCACATCGGCTGCGGTGCTGCGTAAATGGGTCGCTATCACCGCGATGGCGGCATCGGGAATATAGCCGAACTGGTCCTGAATACGATGCAGGATGGGCAACAGTGCGCCGGGTTTGTGTTTTGTCGACGTCACTATCTCTTCGATAGTGTCCAGAACGCCTGCTTGAGTCTCATCCATATCATCAACCTTGTAAAAGCGAACCTTGTAAAAGCGGCCATAGCGGTTTGACTGAATCAACCGCCATGACCGGCATTGTCCTGTCGGCCGTTCCTGGCCGGATATTTTTTTAAACCAGAACATGCCCTCCACCAAAAGGTGGAAGGCATGAACCCGTTAGGGTCTGTTGACCTTTCGCGGTGAACTTTTGTTCGAGTTAAACGCGTTTTTATCGCGGCGAGAGGGGTGTAGCCTAGTCATTCTAAGCAAGGTCCTCTCAACAAAGAGAAAAATGCGTTTAACCGAACCCGAAGGGCAGCGCTTGTGGGGTCTTGCTACTGCGTTATCGCTTATTTATGTAGAGTGGCTACATGGCATAAGCTCTGCCTTGTATCAAGACCCCACAAACTGCTGCAAAAACCACCGAGAAAGGTCAACAGACCCTAACCCTACCCTTTATGCAGGCACCATGCCATGGGGGTCGATCACAAATTTCTTAGCCACTCCGCCGTCGAACTCGGCGTATCCCTGGGCGGCCTGGTCCAGGCCGATGACCTGCACGTTGACCGCATCGGCGATTTTCACCTTGTCGAACAGGATGGCCTGCATCAGGGGTCTGTGATATTTCATCACAGGACACTGGCCGGTATGGAAGGAATGGGACTTGGCCCAGCCCAGGCCGAAGCGCATGCTCAGGGCACCCTGGCGGGCGGCTTCGTCGACGGCACCCGGATCTTCGGTGACATAGAGGCCGGGAATACCAATCTGTCCGCCGGCACGGGTCAGGGCCATGGCCGAGTTCAGCACGGTAGCCGGCTGCTCCTTGCCATGGTCACAGCCGCAACCATGGGCCTCGAAGCCGACACAGTCGACGAAGGCATCCACTTCACGCTCGCCCAGTATCTGTTCAATCTTGTCTTCCATCGACCCTTCTTCGCGCAGATCGATGGTTTCGCAACCGAAACTACGGGCCTGGGCCAGACGGTCCGGGATCATGTCGCCGACGATGACGCAGGCCGCGCCCAGCAACTGGGCCGAGGCGGCGGCAGCCAGGCCGACCGGGCCGGCACCGGCGATATAAACGGTAGAGCCGGGGCCAACGCCGGCGGTAACGCAGCCGTGGAAACCGGTGGGGAAGATATCGGACAACAGGGTCAGATCGCGGATTTTTTCCATCGCCTGGTTCGGATCCGGAAACTTGAGCAGGTTGAAGTCCGCATAGGGCACCATCACATACTCGGACTGGCCACCGACCCAACCGCCCATGTCCACATAGCCGTAGGCGGCGCCGGGGCGGGCCGGGTTGACGTTCAGACAGATACCGGTTTTGCCTTCTTTACAGTTGCGGCAGCGGCCACAGGCGATGTTGAACGGCACAGAAACGATGTCGCCCACCTTGAGGAACTCGACATCACGGCCGCATTCGATGACTTGACCGGTGATTTCGTGGCCCAGCACCAGGCCGGCTTCGGCGGTGGTGCGTCCGCGCACCATATGCTGGTCACTGCCGCAGATGTTGGTCGCCACTACTTTGAGAATCACCCCGTGGTGACAGGCTCGTTTACCGATGGCCAGCTCGGGAAAGGCGATGGATTGCACCTCGACCTTGCCAGGACCGGTATAGACAACACCTCTGTTTCCGTGAATTGCGCACATAAATCAGCATCCTTTTTACTGAACGGGAGTCAACGCCGGCATCGGGCAGCCATATCGCTACCCCTGCTCGGGTACCCGACAGTAAACAGCCGTTACACTCTGGCAACATTGCTGATTAAGACATCCAGATGCCAAAACGAGACATGGGGGGGGGGTTGTTGGGCCCGACAATGGCGACGAGGGTGGCGATGTGAGTCGGCCTATGGGCGAACTGCTGGGGAAATAGGCGAATACTATCAATGGCCGTAATTGTGAGCTGGCTCTATACCCGATAGCCTTGCCTGCTTTACAGCCTGTTTCTTAAAATTTATGCTGAATCGCCGATCATATTCAAGGGATTGATACCGTGGCGAACATGAATTTCAGGTTTGATCTGCGCCATCTCAAGGCGTTTGTTGCCGTGGCCGAGTCATTGCATTTCAAGAAGGCGGCTGACAGCCTCTTTATCACACAGCCGGCCCTTAGCCGACTGATCAAGGGACTGGAAGAAGCGGTGGGGGTCGAGCTACTGGCCCGCACTACCCGCCAGGTGGCGCTGACCGAAGCCGGCAGGCTGTTTCTGGTCGAATGCAAGGAGGGCTTCAGAATATTGGAGCGAGGCGTTCACCTGGCCCAGTGCGCATCGCAGGGGGACATCGGCCATATTTCCGTGGCCTACAACGACTTTTCCATCAATGGCGTGCTCCCGGATATTATCGAGCGGTTCAAGGAAAAACACCCCAACATCTCGATCGAACTCACCCATATGCCTTCCCACGAACAGCACAGAGCCTTGCAGGACTGCCGTATCGACGCGGGTTTCATGATAGGTCCGCTGAACATGCCCGGCATAGAAACCCTCTCCTGCGCCGTCGAAGGATTGCTGGTCGTACTTCCGCTACGCCATCCTCTTGCTCACCGGAGCAGCCTGCGCCTGGAAGATCTGAAAAACGAGAAGTTTATTCTGGGGGCGGAAAACAGCTGGAAGGCCTTCAGATCCCGCTTTTTCAAAAACTGCCAAAAAGCCGGCTTCACCCCGAATATCGTGCAGGAAGCCACCACCAGCACCGGCATTTTCGGGCTGGTAGCGGCCAACATGGGCATTTCCATTTACACCGAGTGCGTCAGAAAATTCACCCGTAGGGACATTCACCTGATCCCGCTCGAAGGTGACGAGCATCTGGTAGAAACGGTGGCGGCCTGGAACAGCTCCTTTATCAGCCCCAGCTTCGCCCATTTCATCCGCCATCTGCAGGAAGAGTCCCTGCCTCTGCCCGCCTGAGCTCAACCGGGATTTTGTTCAGTTCGTCACCCTGACGAAAGTCAGGGTCTGATTCAGCAAGATACCGGGTCAAGCCCGGTATGACCCATTACCTCCTCAACCGGCGCGGGTAAACACCAGGCTGGCATTGGCACCGCCGAAACCGAAGCTGTTCGACATCACGCAGCGTACCTCCTCGTCGTGACGGGTGTTCAGAACAATGGGCGAGCCAACCAGCGATTCATCCAGGTTTTCGATGTGGTGCGACGCCGCCAGAAAACCATCCCGCATCATCAGCAGCGAATAAATTGCCTCGTGCACCCCGGCCGCGCCCAGGGCATGACCACTCAACGCCTTGGTGGAACTGAAGGCGGGTAGTTTGCCGGCAAAGGCATCTTTCGCCGCCTCCACTTCCACCAGATCTCCCGCCTGGGTGCTGGTACCGTGGGTGTTGAGATAGTCCACCGGCAAAGAGCAGGTTTCCAGCGCCATCTGCATGGCGCGAAAGGCTCCCTCCCCGGAAGGCGACACCATGTCCTGACCATCGGAAGAGGTACCGTAACCCACTACCTCACCGTAAATCTGAGCCCCTCGACTCAGCGCATGTTCCAGTTCTTCCAGCACCAGCACACCGGCGCCGCCACTGATCACGAAGCCGTCTCTGTCTCGGTCGTAGGGGCGGCTCGCATGGGTGGGATCCTCGTTGTAGCCGGTGGAAAAGGCACCCATGGCATCGAACATACAGCTCTGGCTGACATCCTCCGCCTCGGCGCCGCCGGCAAAGACGATATCCTGCTTGCCAAACTGGATCTGCTCGAAGGCATGGCCGATACAGTGGGCACTGGTGGCACAGGCCGAAGCAATGGAATAGTTGAGCCCCTTGATATTGAAGAAGCTGGAAATACAGGCAGACACAGTGCTGGTCATGGTTCTCGGCACCCGGTAAGGCCCGACCTTTTTCACCCCGCCGCTGGTCAGCAACTGATTGGCCTCCACTATATCTTTGCTGGAGCCACCACCCGAGCCCATCACGCAGCCGGTTCTGGGATGAGACACTTGCTCGTGAGCGAGCTTGGCATCGGCGATGGCATCCTGCATGGCCAGATAGGCATAGGCAGAGGCATCCCCCATAAAGCGCCGGTGCTTGCGATCTATCCGGCTGAAATCGGCATCGAGCATACCCGACACATGGGAACGCAACCCCGCCTCACGATAGGTCGGATTGATGTCGATGCCGGAGTATCCGCTTTGCAATGACGATGCCACCTCGTCCAGGGTATTACCAAGACTCGAGACAATACCTATCCCTGTAACAACAACTCGACGCATACTCGTCACCTCTGCAATGTATTTTTGGGTTGGATCAGTCAGTACAATACTGAAAATCGCTTTAAATTTATCACGTGAATGTGGCGCTATTGATTGAATGTAAACATCAATCAGAGCCGAAAAGGAAACAATAAAAACCTGATGAACAGGCGATGCCATCCATCAGGAAAAGAATATATAAAACCATTCATTTTTATCATGAATAGTCAGGTTTGTTTTTATTTTTTTAATTAATGTTTTTCGACACGAATTCGATGGAATGAACCCGATTGTTCGTTGTAGCTCCAATCCATTCCTTCACTGGTAGCCAGGTAGTTATTTTTATTATTCCCGGTGACTTCTTTTTGTGGGTATTTCCGCATAATCCAGCATTTCATCAGAATAAAATACATGACCATGCCAAATAGCAGCCCGACCACAAAGGCCCACTCCCCGGAATAGAATGCCAGACCACCAGCAGAAAGCCAGGCAATCAAACCGGCTGGATTAACCCCCTTGTAATAATGAAACTGGCCGCTGACGGAATACAGCTCGGGTACGTTCAGGCGACGCTTACGGATCAGGAAGTAATCGGCAATCATGATGCCACCGATGGCCGAAAGAAAAGACCCATACGAAAACAAGAATGCGAACAGATTATCCAGTATTGCCCATGGCATAGACAGGGTACCCACCACGCCCGCGATAAAGACCGCCACCGGATACTTGATGTAGGGTGCGCCGGCATTTACAAAGGCCAGCGAGGCCGGGATCAGATTGGCGGCATTATTGGTTGACCACTGGGCCAGAATCACCAGCACCAGCAACACCACCAGCCGCACTCCCTCGCTCTGGCCCTGAATCACGGTGATCGGGTTCCAATCACCGGCGGCAATAAAGGACACAGCGCCGATCAACGCAATCCAGGCCTGGGTAATGGGCAACGCCACCAGCTGGGCCAGAAAAATGTTCCGGTTTCTGGCAATAAAGCCCTTCGCACCCGGCCGGGTTTTGACATAACGGGTAATATTGGGAATGTCGATGGCCAGGGTCGACCAGAACGCCACATTGGCCAGAAACAGGGTGAGGATGGAGACATCCATGGTACCGGCGAAGGTCCAGATATTAATGCCCTGGGTTTGCGCCAGCACGTCGAGGGTGAAATACATCCACACGGAAATGGCCAGTATCGCCGGGGCCGCTATGGCCGCAAGGCGCTCTACCGACTTGATGCCCAGCGAGGTATTCGCCACCTGCACCAGGGCAAACACCAGGTACCATATCGGCCAGTTCGAAAAGCCGGTCAGGTACTCGATAATACCATTCAGGGCCAGGGCCCCCAGGTAGGTCTGGATACCAAACCAGACCGCCGCAATCAGCCCCCGAAAAATAGAGGGTATATGCGTGCCATATATACCAAACGGCGCTCTTAAATAGACGGAAAACGATAACCCGTGTTCGGTGCCGATATCGGCGGTCAGGGTCATCAGTAATGCCAAAATCACGTTGGCGATCAGTATGGTGGCGATCACCTGTAATAGCGGAAGACCGGACACGCCATTGGCGCCCAGCTGGAAGGTGGCGATAATCACCGCTATGCCTACCCATATCCAGACAAACCCCCAAGCGGTAATGGGTCTTTGTCTGGATTCAATGGGAAGAATAGATTTTTCAAGTAAATGATTGGCTTTTATACTCGTAACGCTACGGGTGTTATTAGCCAGCTGTTCATTGACACTCATAATACCGTCCTTAGTACCAGTCGTCGCAAAAACAAGGGCGGATAATTCCGCCCCATACATACTTAAATAAATAACATGGATAAATAACCTTAAATTCGGTTACTCACTGGCAATACGGCTCAATATTTCCCTCCGGTCAAGGGTCGCCACCATATCAACGCCCAACTGCTCATCCAGCACCACGCCATATACCTCGAAGGCATGCTCACGACTGCAGAAGTCATCCAGTACGTCTTCCCTGACCTGCTCTGCCGGTCGTTCCAGCGGATTGCCATAGCCTCCACCACAGGGTGAGTAATAGGCCATCACATCCCCGGCTTGAGTGGGATGACCGGAAAACTTGGACGGCATCTGGGTAATATTATCCTGACTCGCATAGTTGTATATTTCGGTCTTTCCCACAGCGCCGTCAGACCCGCCGAATATACCCCAGGGCACATCATAGTGTCGCTCACTCTCATGAGTGATAGAACCTGGCGTCAGCATCCGCTGCGACTTGACCACTCCTATGCCGCCGCGATACTTGCCGGCGCCGGGCATGACATCATCACGCAGCTCGTAGCGATCGCAGATCATCGGCAGATGCATACCCAAATCTTCAATCGGGTTGTTGCGGGTATTAGCCATCAGGTTATCGATGCTATCGGGGCCATCGGATTGAGGCCGGCCGCCATAAGCGCCTTCGTTCACCTCCAGAAATACCCAGTAATCGCCATCATCCTTGATACCCGAATAGGATGCGAAGGAGATGGAAGCCGAGCTGCCGGCAATCACCTTGTCCGGCAAGACAGGCGCCAGCGCCTTGATGATCAGATCAATCATTCGGTTGCACTGGGTAAAGCGAGCCTCGGCCGCCGCCGGGAAAATCGGATTAAAGATGGAGCCTTCGGGTGCTATTACCTTGATGGGCCGGAACGAGCCTTCGTTAGAGGGCACAGGTGTGCCGCTGGTATGAGTATCCAGCAACAGCTTGCGGAAGGCGGCATAGGCGGCCACCTTACAGGAGCCTTCAAACGGCACGTTGTAGGCGGTGGGTGTCTGCGGTGCAGAGCCGGTCAGATCCACTGTAATGTCTTCGTCTTCTACCGTGACCGTCACCACGACCGGCAGGCGATCGTCCCGGTTACGGCCATCATCGTCGAGAAAGCCTTCTGCCCGGTATTCCCCGTTAGGCACTTCCTTGATTCTCTGTCGGAGTATGCTCTCGGAGTAATCAATCAACTGATCCACTGCGCTGAACGTCATGTCTTTACCGTACCGGGTCAGCAGCTCCTTGAAACGTTTGACCCCGAGCTGGGCAGAGGCGACCTGGGCTTCGATATCCCTGAGCAGCTGAGTTGAAGCTCGACTGTTGTAGGTAATCATCTGCGCCAGCGCTTCGTTGCGAACCCCTTTTTCATAGAGCTTGAGCCCGGCCAGCAGCATGCCTTCGGCATAGACATCACCCACATCGATAATCAGCCCCGGCGTAGCAGCACCTATGTCGATATGGTGAGCCGTATTGCCGGAAAAGCCCACCAGCTCGCCCTCGTAGAAGATAGGGATGATCACTGCCAGATCCGGCGAGTGACTGGAACCGTAATAAGGATGGTTATGGATCACCACATCCCCTTCGTGCCACTCCCCGCCCTGCAGGGTTTCTTGTATTCCTCGCAGATAAGCAGGAATGGAGCCTATGTGCATGGGCGTGGATTCGGACTCGCAAATGGTCTGAAAATTGATGTCAAACAGGCCCGCTCCCAGATCCTGGGATTCGCGGATAATGGATGAAAAGGACATACGATAGAGAATGTGGCCCATCTCTTCCGCGATGGTTTTAAGAGCGCCATTGATGACCTGCAGCGTAATGGGATTTACCGGTGTCTGGTTCATGTCAATCATCCTCTCACTGATCCTTGGAAATAAAGAGATTACCGTGCTTCGTGATCTTGGCACTCCAGCCCGGCGGAACGAAGGAAGTGGAGTCATGCTGCATCAACAACGCGGGCCCTGTTACTCTCTGACCCGCCTTCAGGCTCTTGCGACGATAACGCGGAGTCATGTGTTCCTGGCCGTCATCACAGACCGTCGGCCGCTCGTACATGAAGGCCTTGGCCAGGTCATCGGTACCCGCTTCTTCGGACAGCGGCCAATCCAGTTTTTTCGACTCGGCATTGCCAATCACCCGCAGGGTGACCAGTTCCACCACCGCATTTTCAAAGCAGTATCCATAGTCGGTTTCGTGGGCCTGATGGAAGGATTTAATGACTTCCTTCACCCCCTCGCGAGTCAGCTCGCCCGCGGGAATTTCCGCCCTCAATTCGAATCCCTGGCCGTAGTAGCGGCACTCAGCCAGCCGGGTCAGCATCATGTTTTCCGGTTCAACGCCATCGTCCCGCAGTTTCTGTTCGATTTCTTCTTCCAGCAGCTCCAGGTAGTCATGCATCCGGGTCATATTTTCGTCGGATATGGTGTCCAGATCACACAACAGCGAACGGGTCGTTTCATATTGCAGGTTGGTGGTCAGCAGCCCGGCTGCTGCGGTAATACCCGGTGCCGGTGGCACGAACACCGCCTTGGCATTGACCTCTGCGGCCAGTGCAGGTCCGTGTACCGGACCTGCGCCCCCGAACGGCATCAGCACAAAATCCCGTGGATCCACCCCTCGAGCAACCGAGTTGGAGCGAATGGCCAGCGCCATATTGTTATTGACGATCTTGAGGATGCCCAGCGCTGCCTCCTTGACGCTCAACCCCAGTGGGTCGGCAATTTTTTCCTTGATAGCCCAGGCAGAGAGTTCCGGGTTCAGGTTGAGATCGCCACCCAGCATCTCATCGGGATCTAGCCGGCCCAACACGATATTGGCATCGGTTACCGTCGGCTCTGTACCACCTCTGTTATAACAGGCAGGGCCGGGAACCGACCCCGCCGAGCGGGGACCAACCTGAAAACCACCGGCCTCGTCCACATAGGCGATGGAGCCACCACCCGCCCCTATGGTGATCAGGTCTATCATCGGCACCATCACCGGATAACCACCTACATAGGAGTCCCGCGGGTTCATGATCTGGATTTTTCCGTCGGACAAGGTAGATATATCCGCCGAGGTACCGCCGATATCGACGGTAATGATGTTCTGTTCGCCGTCGAGCTGGGCAAAGTGATGTCCACCGATAACCCCACCAGCCGGGCCTGACATAAGTATGTTTACCGGCCGTTCGCAGCAGCTTTCTACTGTCGCCACGCCGCCGTTGGACTGCATGATGCGCAGATCCGCACCAATGCCGCTTTCACGTAGCTCGCTGGACAGGTGGGTAAGATAATTGTATGTGGCGGGGCCAACATAGGCATTCATGGCGGTAGTGGAAAAACGCTCATACTCGCGCATGACGTCGACCACCTCGCTCGAGCAGCAGACGAAGGCGCCTGGCATCATTTCCTGGACGATTTCCTTGGCTTTCTGTTCGTGTGACCGGTTCAGAAAGGAAAAGAGGAAACCGATGATCACCGCCTGCACGCCACGCTCTTTAAGGGTCGCCACCGCAGCACGAACTTCCTGCTCATCAAGGGGGCGTTCTATCTCGCCGTGAGGGGGTAAAATACGTTCGTTAATGGGAATACGGTTGCGACGTTTGACCATGGGCGCGGATTGCCAGGGAACGTCGAAGTGCAGTGAGAAGTTGTGCGGTCGTTTATGTCTGCCTATGTGCAGTATGTCTCTGAAGCCTTTGGTGGTCAGCATACCCACCTCGGCCCCATTTCCCTCAATGGAAATATTGGTGGCCACCGTAGTGCCATGCACTATCAGGTCTATCTCTTTCTTGTCCAACTTCGCCTTTTCACATATTTCCAGAATACCCCGCATGACCCCGATGGACTGGTCTTCGGGGGTACTGGCCACCTTGTGTTCAAATACTCCCTTGCCGATCGAATCTTTATCTGTGGTTTCCAGTATAAGGTCGGTATTGGTGCCGCCTACGTCTACGCCGATACGTGCCATTTGCTTCTCCTTCAATCCATTAGAGGAGACGGTGAAAGGCTGTCATTTTACCGTTTCAGCCCTTCACCGAATCGTTTATTCGCGTATTATCTTTGCGCTTCCAGCTTGTTCAGGTATTCCACACAGGTGTCGACGGTTTCCACGTCGCCGAACTTGGCGTCGATGTCGAACAGGTTCCAGGCCACGGCACCCGGAATACGGTCGCCGATACATTCCTTCACCGCAATCGGGCGGAAACCTTCGGCCATGGCGTCACAGATGGTGGTGCGTACACAGGCCGAGGCGGTCACGCCGGTCACCAGCACGGTGTCGACCCCGGCGGCACGCAGGAAACCGGCCAGATAGGTGCCCTGGAAGGAGCTGGCGTGTTTCTTGATAAGTACCTGCTCGCCTTCAATCGGGGCGATACGTGAGTCGATGGCCCACAGCTCTTCGTTGTCCTGAGCGCAGAAGTCCACCGGGATCTTGTTGTGCCACAGGCCCATGTCGGTGTTGGGATTGTTGCGATCGGTCACCTGATAGCAGGTAGTCACGTGCACAATCGGCAGGTTCTTGGCACGGAAGGCTTCCAGCAGGCGTTGCATACC
Organism: Oceanisphaera sp.; assembly: GCA_041586855.1. Lineage (GTDB taxonomy): Bacteria > Pseudomonadota > Gammaproteobacteria > Enterobacterales > Aeromonadaceae > Oceanimonas. The sequence goes on from JBFGZI010000049.1 coordinate 10,849, forward strand.
GGGGATGATCTCTTCGTCAACCTTGTCGCAGGTAAAGGGGTTGCCGGGACGCGTCCAGGCGTTGGCCAGATCGACGCTGATCAGTGCCGGCTTCTTGCCGAAACCGACCCGGCGCTGAAA
>JBFGZI010000050.1:0-10930 GCA_041586855.1 Oceanisphaera sp.
CACAAGGTGATCAAGGACATTCAGGATAAAACCGGCCTGATTGCCGCGCCGCACCTGACCTGTATCGATGCCAGCCGCGACGAGCTGCGCGGCATCGCCCGGGATTACTGGAATAACGGTATTCGTCAGATCGTGGCCCTGCGCGGCGACCTGCCCAAGGGCATCGAAAAGCCGGAAATGTACGCCGCCGATCTGGTGAGCCTGCTGAAGGAAGAAGCCGACTTCGATATTTCGGTGGCGGCCTACCCCGAGGTGCATCCGGAGGCGAAAAGCGCCCAGGCCGACTTGCTCAGCCTGAAGCGAAAGATCGACGCCGGGGCCAACCGGGCCATTACCCAGTTCTTCTTTGATGTGGAGTCTTACCTGCGGTTCCGTGATCGCTGCGTGACCATTGGCATCGACGTGGAAATAGTGCCGGGCATATTGCCGGTGTCCAACTACCAGACCCTGATCAAGTTTGCCGGTTTCTCCAACGTGCGTATTCCGAACTGGATGCATCAGCGTTATCAGGGCCTGGAAGACGATCAGAACACCCGCAACCTGGTGGGTGCCAGCATCGCCATGGATCAGGTGCGGGTACTGAGCCGGGAAGGGGTGAAGGACTTCCACTTCTACACCTTGAACCGCTCCGAGCTGACCTACGCCATCTGTCACAGCCTGGGCGTACGGCCGCCGGTTGCCGCCGTCGCGTCGTAAACATTCCCGTATGAAAAAGCCCCCGCAGCGTCAGTTGCGGGGGCTTTTTTGTGGTTGGCGAGGTGGGCGTTAACCGAGGCTTGTCATCATGGGGTCGGTAACGCCAGCCAGATAGATGGCGGCCATGCCCAACAGGCCGATGACCAGCAGGTAATAGAGGGTGGGCAAGGCGGTCTTGCGTAAGGTGGCGCCTTCCCGGCCCAGCAGGCCAACTGTCGCCGAAGCTGCTACCACGTTGTGGATGGCGATCATGTTGCCGGCGGCGGCACCTACTGCCTGCAGGGCTACGATCAGCGCGGTGGAAATCCCCAGGGTTTGCGCCGTTTCATACTGGAACTGGGCCAGCATCATGTTGGAGACGGTGTTGGAACCGGCGATAAAGGCGCCTAACGCACCCACTACGCCGCTGATGGCAGGGAACATACTGCCTACCATCTCGGAGGCGAAGTTGGCGGTCATCACCGGCATGCTGACCATGTCTGCGGTATTCACTCCCGAGTTGATAAAAATCCGTACCATGGGCACGGTGAACAACAGTACAAAGCCGGCCCCCAGCAAGGTCCTGCTGGATTCGGTTACCGCCTTGCCGAGTGGCTTGAGTGATTTGGCCTGCAACAGCACCGCGATCAGCGACACCATTATCAAGAGGCCACCGGGCAGGTACAGAGGCTGGATGTTGGCACTGATCCCCGCCTCGCCGAGTATATTGGTGAAGTTCAGGCTTAAGTGGGTCAGCCAGGCTTTGACCGTGTCGTTGGTGCGACTCAGTATCAGCAGCGCCGGTAGCAAGACATAGGGAAGCCAGGCCATGACCAGGCTGACGGGACGATCGGACAAATCTTTATGGCTGAGCTTGATGGAGCCGAGCCATTCTGCCGGCCAGTCCTTTTCTTCTGGAAAATCCCAACGGCTGGCGGGAATGAGAAATCCCTTGCGGGCAGCAGTCACCACTATGGCCAGGCTAATCAGACCACCCAGCAGGGACGGAAATTCCGGGCCCAGGGTCAGACCGGTGATCACATAGGGAAGGGTGAAGGCCAGGCCGGCAAACAGGGCAAAAGGCACTATATCCAACCCTTCTTTCCAGCTTTTTTTCTTGCCGAAGAATCGGGTCAGCATCATCGTCATCAACACCGGCATCAGGGTGCCGGTGATGGCATGCAGTATGGCCACATTACTGGTGACCAGTTGCAGGTAGCTGGCCCAGTCCGAGCCGGCACTGGCTAGGCCAGGCGCCATGGCCTGGGTATCCAGACCTGTGGTGACCCCGACGATAATGGGGGTGCCCACAGCACCGAAGGAGACAGGGGTACTCTGGATCATCATGCCCATCAGCACGGCAGCCAGGGCCGGGAAGCCGAGTGCCACCATCAGCGGAGCCGCTACGGCGGCCGGAGTGCCGAAGCCCGAGGCGCCTTCGATAAAGGAACCAAAACACCAGGCTACGATAATGGCCTGCACCCGCCGGTCCGGCGAGATGGCGGTAAAACCGTTGCGGATGGTGGAGATGGCTCCCGTATGTTTCAGGGTATTGAGCAGTAGAATGGCCCCGAAAATAATCCACAGCAGGGACAGGGACATCACAGCTCCCTGCAGACTGGAGGCCAGTACGCGGGTGCCGCTCATATCCCACACAAAGAGGGCGATGGCGACCGTCAGGGCAAAGGCGAAGGGCATGGCTTTTTTGGCCGGCCACTGCAATACCAGTAGCAGTATTGCGGCCAGCAATATCGGCGAAAACGCGGTTAGCGCTAGCAGGGTATTGGACATCATTCTTCAATTCCTTTTTCAGAAAAGCATGTTGTTCACGGGTGGCACAGGTAACCCTGTTACGGGTCGTCATGGACTCTTGCGATTTCCGGGTATTTACCGAATAGGCGTGCCTCCAACTGTCGGATGGAATAGCCATACCGGCTGACGGACGGCAGGCTGAGAAGAACCGGGCCAGAGTGCCCGGAGCTGAGCGTTATTATTATGTTTGTTTTTTGTAAGCGGCTATTACTTTACCTTCTGGTATAACCAGTTATTTTTGTTGATATGGGTATGCTTGCATTGAAATGACTTATCTAACAGGAAGTTATAGTTTTTCTGTTCTTTGATTGTGGCTTGGTATGAAAGTGGTTCAACCAGGTGGGGCTTGAGGTGGAATAATCGAAGCGCGAAGCCGAGTTTCCATACTCAACGGCGGCACAGGCCGCCGGATGCAGGTCGCGGGCGTACTCAGTGATCTGGTTTGGCGCTGTTGGTGCCGGCCAGGGTGCGTTCCCAGCCTCCGGAACGATCCAGGCGCTGCCCTTCGTGCTCCAGTTCCAGCATCCGTTCACGGATGTTCTTGATATGGGCGGTGGCGGCCTTGCGCGCCCACTCCGGACGGCGGCCGATCACGGCGTTATAAATCTGCCGGTGGTGGCGATCTATCTGCTCTTTGTAGGGCGCGCGATGATAGAGGTTGTTGACCGAGGCCAGCACCGTATTCAGCATCAATTGCATCAGGCTTTGCAGGGTATGGACCAGCACCGGGTTGTGTGAGGCCTCGCAGATGGACTGATGAAAGGCATGATCCAGTCGGGCGGCCTCTTGAGCCTCGGTACTGCTGACTTGAGCCTGGTCGATGTCATTGAAGGCGCGGGTGATGCGGCGGAGGTCCTCTTCGGTACCGCGGCTGGCCGCCATATAGGCAGCCTGGCCTTCCAGCAGCTCGCGGACCTCCAGCAGGTCGTACAAGGTACGGGGGTGATCCTGAAACAGGTAGACCAGCGGGTGCTCCGGCTCCAGGCGAGGTACCAGACCCGTCACCATGGTGCCCTGCCCGTGGCGGGTTTCTATCAAGCCCCTTCCCCGTAGTTCCTTGAGTGCCTCGCGCAATATGGAACGAGAGACGCCCAGGCGTTCGGATAGCTGACGCTCGGAGGGAATTTTTTTACCCGGCTTCAGGGTGCCATCCAGGATCAGCTGTTCCAGCCGCCGGGCAATGGAACTGGACATGGATTCTTTTCCGGTGCCGGGAGTACTGGTATTAACTGGTAGTACCATTATTAAACCCTCGCTATATTTGGATCACCTTATAATTTAATTCTTTGATAATATTGTTTATTTATATAATTAACCAATCATTTTAAAAATAAAAACTGGTATAACCACCATAGATATGAGTGGATTCCTTATATCGGTCAGGCCATGCTTTTTTCACTTTCGGGTGAATGCCCGTCTTGCTATTCACTATATGGAATGACGGTTATGAGCAACAGAGTGTGCAAAGGTGGCCTGCAAGTCGCAGCGAGTCTCTACCAATTGATTCAGGATGAGGTACTGCCGGGTACCGGAGTGGACGAAGAACATTTCTGGTCCGGCTTCGATACCCTGGTCCACGAGCTGAGCCCAGTCAACCAGGCCTTGCTGCAGCGGCGGGACGACATCCAGGCCCGGCTCGATGACTGGTATCGCCAGAAGGGGCAGCGGCCCCGGGATATGACTGCCTACCAGGCATTTCTGCGGGAAATCGGTTATCTGGTGCCGGTCGGCGAGGATTTCGACATCACCACCACCGGTGTCGATGCGGAAATAGCCCGGATTGCGGGCCCTCAGCTGGTGGTACCGGTCAACAATGCCCGTTTTGCCATCAATGCCGCCAATGCCCGCTGGGGCAGCCTGTACGACGGGCTCTATGGTACCGATGCGATAGCGGACACGGACGGATGTGAGCGTGGAGCTGCATTCAACCCGCGCCGCGCCGCTCGGGTGATTGAATGGACGACAGGCTTCCTCGATCAGGCTCTGCCGCTGGCTTTCGGTAGCCATGCCGAGGTCAAGGCCTACCAAATCCATGACACGGAAGCCGGCAAACAGCTGCAGATAGTGCGGCTCGACGGTGAAGTGACCCACCTGGCTGCTCCCGAGCAGTTTGTCGGGGTTGGCGACGATAACCGGGGCGAGGTGATACTGCTGGTCAACAATGGCCTGCATATCGAGCTGCATATCGACCGGGAAGATGCCATCGGCCGGCTCAGCCCTGCGGGGGTGAAGGATCTGGTGCTCGAGTCGGCTCTTTCCACCATTCAGGACTGTGAGGATTCGGTTGCCGCGGTGGACGCCGACGACAAGGTCGGGGTGTACCGCAACTGGCTGGGACTGATGAAAGGTGATCTGGTCGAGACCTTCAGCAAGGGGGGGAAAACCGTCACCCGTACTCTCAATGGTCCTCGTCGCTACCGGGCAGCAGATGGCTCCGCTTTTGAGTTGTCGGGACGCAGCCTGCTGCTGGTGCGCAACGTGGGTCATCTGATGACCACGGATGCCATTCTCGATCGCCAGGGCAATGAAATTCCCGAAGGCATCATGGATGCGGTGCTGACCAGCCTGTGTGCCCTGCACGATCTGCGCGGGCCTCGTCACAACAGCCGGACCGGCAGCGTGTATATCGTCAAACCCAAGATGCACGGACCGGAAGAAGTCGCCTTTACCAACCGACTGTTCGATCGGGTGGAAGACTTGCTCGGTCTGGCCCGTCATACCCTCAAGGTGGGGGTCATGGACGAGGAGCGGCGTACTACCGTCAACCTCAAGGAGTGTATCCGGGCGGTGAAGGACCGGCTGGTGTTTATCAATACCGGTTTTCTGGATCGTACCGGTGATGAAATTCATACCAGCATGGAGGCGGGTCCTGTGTTTCCTAAAGACAGGATCAAGGATCAACCCTGGATTAATGCCTATGAAGACTGGAACCTGGATACAGGGCTGGCCTGTGGTCTGCAGGGCAAGGCGCAGATAGGCAAGGGCATGTGGGCCAAACCCGATGAAATGGCGCAGATGCTGGCCAGCAAGCAGGCACACCCGGAGGCTGGCGCCAATTGCGCCTGGGTGCCGTCGCCGACCGCGGCTACCCTCCATGCCACCCATTATCACCAGTTGCTGGTCGCGGATCGTCAGCAGCAGCTGAAGCAGCGAGCCTTCGCCAGCCTGGATGACCTGCTTACCCCACCATTGTTGCTCGGTGAGACCCTTTCGCCCGAACAGATCCAGGCCGAACTGGACAGCAACGCCCAGAGCCTGCTGGGCTATGTGGTGCGCTGGATCGATCAGGGCGTCGGCTGCTCCAAGGTACCGGATATCAATAATGTGGGACTGATGGAAGACAGGGCCACCCTGCGGATTTCAAGCCAGCTGCTGGCGAACTGGCTGCGTCACGGCGTGTGCAGCAAAGAACAACTGATGAGTACGCTTCAGCGCATGGCTGCCGTGGTCGATCGACAGAACGACCAGGACAGTCAGTATCAGCCGATGGCGCCGAGCTTCAACGGCATTGCCTTCAAGGCCGCCTGTGATCTGGTATTCAAAGGGGCCGAGCAGCCGAATGGCTACACGGAACCGCTGTTGCACGCACGGCGCCGGGAGCGGAAGGCGGCAGCTTAAACATCACATTAGCGCCGGCGCTGCGAGAAGCTGTCGCCGGCTGCCACACAGGTGTCATGTGCAGATGGCTGCTTGCGGTCTGTTCGACACCCCTTGAATGGAGTTAAGGATCAACCATGCTTACCATTAATCGTTTAAGTCATGCGGAAGCGCAGTTTCTGATTGAAGGGGCGCGGCTCAAGGCCGTGGAAATCGGGGTGCCGATGTGCATCGCTATTGTGGATGAGTCCGGCAACCTGATCGCCTTCGAGCGGATGGATGGCGCCAAAATCACCAGCATTACCATCGCCCAGGACAAGGCATTTACCGCGGCCGCCGCCCGCAAGGCCACCCATGAATATAACGCTGCCTGTGTGCCGGGCAACCTGGTGTTCGGCATTCATACCGCTCTGGGTGGCCGTTTGTGTGTGGTGGGAGGAGGACTGCCGGTCATGTTCGACGGAGAGGTAGTGGGAGGGATCGGTCTGAGCTCGGGTTCTCCGCAGCAGGATATGGCGTGTGCCGAAGCGGGTATCGATTACCTGGGGCAGCAGCTTGGCAATGTTCGTTAATCACTAGTCGGCCAGGGAGAGCAGCAGGATGAGCAAGCGCGAAAAACCGGATAAAGACACCTTGGTACAGGCATTTCGGGCATTTATCGAGCCGGAGTATGTGATCGGCGATGAAGAAACCCAGAGGCCCTACGAGTGCGATGGCCTGTCGATGTATTGCGAAATGCCGTTGATTGTGGTGCTGCCGGCCACGATTGAACAAGTGCAGGAGGTGATGCGTATCTGTCACCGGCATGATATCCCGGTGGTCGCGCGTGGCGCCGGCACCGGTCTGTGTGCCGGTGCCATGCCTGATCCGGATGGCGTCTTGCTGTCTCTGGCGCGTTTCAAGCACATCCTCGATATCGATCCGCTGGCACGAACCGCACGGCTGCAACCAGGCGTGCGTAACCTCGCCATCAGCGAAGCCGCCGCCGTTCATGGCCTCTATTACGGGCCGGATCCCTCCTCCCAGATTGCCTGCACCATCGGCGGTAATGTGGCCGAAAACTCGGGGGGAGTGCACTGCCTGAAATATGGTCTGACGGTGCACAACCTGCTGAAGGTAGAGATGATCACCGTCGAAGGCGAGCGGGTCAGCATCGGTAGCGAAGGGCTGGACAGCCACGGCATCGATCTGCTCGCCCTGATCACCGGCTCCGAGGGGCTGCTGGGAGTGATCATTGAAGTCACGGTCAGGTTGTTGCCGCTGCCGGAAAAGGCGCAGGTGGTGATGGCCGCCTTCGACAATGTCCAGACCGCCGGTGACGCCGTCGGTGGTGTGATTGCCAAGGGGATTATTCCGGCCGGGCTGGAAATGATGGACAGCCACGCCATTGTGGCCGCCGAGGCCTTTGCCCGGGCGGGTTACCCCACCGATGCCAGGGCGTTGCTACTGTGTGAACTGGATGGCACCGAAGCCGAGGTGCAGGAGCAGATCACACAGGTCGAGCAGTTGTTTACCGAACTGGGCGCCACCTCTACCCGGGTGTCTCAGAGCGAGGCGGAACGGGCCCTGCTGTGGAAAGGCCGCAAATCCGCCTTTCCGGCAGTGGGTCGTATTTCGCCCGATTACTACTGCATGGACGGCACCATTCCCCGCAGCCAGCTGGCCCATGTGCTAACCGAAATGCAGCGGCTTTCGGAGCACTACGGCTTGCGGGTTGCCAATGTATTTCATGCGGGTGACGGTAACCTGCACCCGCTGATCCTGTTTGATGCCAATGTGCCCGGCGAATTTGAAAAAACCGAAGAGTTTGGCGGTCGCATCCTGGAATTGTGCGTAGAGGTTGGCGGCTGTATCACCGGTGAGCATGGGGTGGGGATAGAAAAAATCCGGCAAATGGAGGTGCAGTTCAGTGAACGTGAATTGTGCCAGTTTCATGCCATCAAGGCCGCCTTCGATCCGGCCGGTACCCTGAACCCCGGCAAGGGGATTCCCGTGCTCAGGCACTGTCAGGAGTATCGTGCACTCGACAGGGGTAGCACGCCCGAGCCGGTACAGCAGCACGCACACCAGGGGGAAGCAGGATGAAGGATCTCAGTCACGAGTTGATCGAGCGGGTTAACCAGGCCCGCAACGACGGAACTCAATTGAAAATAGTGGGCGGTGGAAGCAAGGACTTCATGGGCCGCGAGGCCGAGGGTGCGCCGCTCAGCCTGGCCGGACACAGCGGCATTATCAGCTATCAGCCGATTGAACTGGTACTGACCGCCCGGGCCGGTACCCGGCTGAGCGATATCAACGCGGCTCTGGCGGAGCATAACCAGATGTTGGCATTTGAGCCGCCGCTGTTCGACGGGCGGGCCACCATCGGCGGCACCCTGGCTTGTCACCTGTCTGGCCCTGGCCGTCCCTGGAACGGCTCGGTACGGGATCATGTGCTGGGCATCCGTCTGATCAACGGCCGGGGGGAATCGCTGCGCTTCGGTGGTCAGGTGATGAAAAATGTGGCGGGATACGATGTGTCGAGAATGCAGGCCGGGGCCATGGGCACCCTGGGTATCATCAGCGAAGTCAGCCTGAAGGTGATGCCCCGCCCCGTCGCTACCCTGACGCTACGACGGGAAATGGGCGCGCAGGAGGCCATAGAGGAAATGAATCGCCTGGCCGGCCAGCCCAAGCCGCTGACCGGCGCCTGCTGGTTCGATAATCACCTTTACCTGCGACTGGCCGGCGCGCGTAGCGCGGTCGACAGCACTGCAGAGCAGTGGCCGGGTACTGTGCTGGAGGAGGGCGATGCCCTGTGGCGCCGGCTTGGCGAGCAGCAACTGGATTATTTTTCCGGTGCGGCGCCGTTATGGCGGTTTTCGCTCAACAGCAGCGCCCGGCATCTGTTGCCCGATGAAGCCTGGTTGCTTGACTGGGGCGGGAGCCAGCGCTGGTTGCGTGGCGACTTCGCGCGCGACGAGCTGGAGGCCCTGGCTGAAAGCGCCGGCGGCCAGGTCAGCCTCTATCGCGGCGGCGATCGCCGGCAGGAGGTGTTTCACCGTCAGCCCGAGGTTTTGTGCCAGCTCCACCGACGGCTCAAGGATGCCTTCGATCCGGACGGCATTTTCAACCCCGGCCGCCTCTATAGCTGGATGTAACAGGACGACATCATGCGTACACAAATTAATGTGAAATATCTGGATCATCCCGATATCCAGGAAGCCGACTCCATTCTGCGCAGCTGCGTACATTGTGGCTTCTGTACCGCCACCTGTCCCACCTATCAGGAGCTGGGAGACGAGCGGGACGGTCCGCGTGGACGTATCTATCTGATCAAGCAGCTGCTGGAAACCGGCGAGATCAGCGAGAAATCGCAGACCCACCTGGATCGTTGCCTGACCTGCCGCAGTTGCGAAACTACCTGTCCCTCCGGCGTGAAGTATGGCCGTCTGGCCGAGATAGGCCGGGACATCATGGAACAGCAGCTGGAGCGGCCCTTCAAGCAGAAGCTGTTGCGCTGGTTGCTGCGCAAGGTGCTGCCTTATCCGGGCCGCTTCGGGCCTCTGCTGCGGTTGGGGCAGTGGGGACGCCCGCTGTTGCCGGCAACGCTGAAGGCCAAGGTGCCGGTCAGGCAGACCCCGATCTCCTGGCCGCAGCCACGCCATGGGCGCCGTATGCTGGTACTGGGGGGATGTGCCCAGTCGTCGGCCACACCCAATACCAACGCCGTGGCTGCCCGGGTACTGGACAGGCTGGGGGTCAGCCTGTTCGCCGCGCCCGAGGCAGGGTGCTGCGGGGCGGTGAGTTATCACCTTTCCGCCCATGAAGAGGGGCTGGCCTTCATGCGCCGCAATATCGATGCCTGGTGGCCTCATATCGAGGCGGGAGCGGAAGCCATAGTGATCAGCGCATCCGGTTGTGGCGCCATGGTCAAGGAATATGGCGAAAAGCTTGGCCAGGATCCGGACTACGCGGCCAAGGCTCAGCGGGTCAGCGAGCTGGCCCGTGATCTCGGTGAGGTGTTGATCGGAGAAGATCTCGGCCGATTGCAGTTGCAGACAGAGGGTCGCAAGACGGCGGTTCACTGCCCCTGCACCTTGCAGCATGCTCAGCAGCTCGGTGGCCAGGTCGAACAAATCCTGCAGAAGGCCGGCATCGAGCTGACTCGCACCAAGGATGGACATCTGTGCTGTGGCTCTGCCGGTACTTACTCGATACTCCAGCCGGAGCTGAGTCAGAAGCTGCTGGCCAACAAGCTGGAGGCGCTGACCATCGATAATCCGGAGCAGATAGTGACTGCCAATGTCGGTTGCCAGCTTCATCTTGGCAGCAAATCCAGGGTGCCGGTGAAACACTGGATTGAATTGCTGGATCCTCCGACGCCTTGACGGAAGTGGTGCCGCCGCCGCTCATGTGACGGGCGAAGGCGGCGGCACCATCATCAGGCTGGGTTGCTCGGCTGCTTAAGAGCCGCGGCCTGTTAATAAACCAGGGGGCTCTTTGTTACCCTTTCGGTTGACTTTGTTATTGCCTTCATTTCACTATTACCTACCCTTATTCCGCCTTCACCTGACTCTATAGGTGGACAAGCAGGATCCCACATAACAAAAAAGGACTTCTTATGCGTCTAAAACCGCTGGCGTTCGCCTTGACTGCCGCCCTCGGCATGACCCTTGCCTCCCCCGCTTTTGCCCAGGAAACCCGGGAATTTTCGGTATCGACCGTGCTGTCCGATGCCTTTCCCTGGGGACAGGCGGCAGAAAAGTGGGCCGAGCTGGTCAATGAGCGCTCCGATGGACGCCTCACCCTCAAGGTGTACCCCAATGCCCAGCTGGTGTCCGGCGACCAGACCCGGGAATTCTCG
>JBFGZI010000051.1:0-10759 GCA_041586855.1 Oceanisphaera sp.
CGGTTTCCAACTTAAATGGTCGTGATCAGCTTATCGCTTACTCGCCGTAGGCTTCGGTCGGCAGGCAACTGCAGAACAGGTTGCGGTCGCCGTACACGTCGTCGATGCGGTTGACGGTCGGCCAGAACTTGGAGCGGCGCACGTCGTCGGACGGGAATACCGCCAGCTCGCGGCTGTAGGCACGGTTCCACTCGCTGTCCATGACATCATCCTGAGTATGGGGCGCATTGACCAGAGGGTTGTCTTCCAGGGTCCAGGTGCCGTTTTCTACCTGACGGATTTCTTCGCGGATCTGCTTCATGGCGAAGATGAAACGGTCGATCTCTTCCTTGGACTCGGATTCGGTCGGCTCGATCATCAGGGTGCCGGCCACCGGGAAGCTCATGGTCGGCGCGTGGAAGCCATAGTCATTCAGGCGCTTGGCCACGTCCATTTCACTGATGCCGCTGGACTCCTTCAGGGGACGCAGATCCACGATGCACTCGTGGGCAACGCGATCGTTACGGCCGGTATAGAGGATGGGGTAATCCTCGGCCAGGCTCTTCATCAGGTAGTTGGCGTTGAGAATGGCCAGCTGAGTAGAACGTTTCAGACCTTCGTCACCCAGCAGCGCGGTATACATCCAGCTGATGGGCAAGATGCTGGCAGAGCCGAAGGGGGCGGCAGACACGGCGCCATTGTCACGGCTTTCCTTGTCGGTTTTCACCACCGCATGACCGGCCACGAAGGGCGCCAGGTGCGCTTTCACGCCGATGGGGCCCATACCCGGGCCGCCGCCGCCGTGCGGAATGGCGAAGGTCTTGTGCAGGTTGAGGTGCGACACGTCACCGCCGATGAAGCCAGGCGAGGTAATCCCCACCTGGGCGTTCATGTTGGCACCGTCCATGTACACCTGGCCGCCATGGCTGTGAATGACTTCACACATCTCGCGGATGCTCTCTTCGTACACGCCATGGGTAGACGGATAGGTCGCCATGATGCAGGACAGGTTCTCGCCCGCTTCCGCCGCCTTGGACTTGAGGTCGGCCATGTCGACGTTGCCTTTCTTGTCGCAGGCCACCACGATCACCTTCATGTTGGCCATCTGGGCAGAGGCCGGGTTGGTGCCGTGGGCAGAGCTCGGGATCAGGCAGATATCACGGTGGCCTTCGTTCCGGGACTCGTGATATTTCTTGATGGCCAGCAGGCCCGCATACTCGCCCTGGGCGCCCGAGTTGGGCTGAATGCAGATGGCGTCGTAACCGGTGACCTTCACCAGCCAGTCTTCCAGCTCGGCAATCATTTGCTGATAACCCCGGGTTTGATCCAGCGGCGCGAAGGGGTGGATCTGCGCCAGTTCGGGCCAGCTGATCGGCACCATTTCGGCGGTGGCATTGAGCTTCATGGTACAGGAGCCCAATGAAATCATGCCGTAGTTCAGCGCCAGATCTTTCATTTCCAGCTTGTGTATATAGCGCAACATCTCGGTTTCGGAGTGATACTTGTTGAACACTTCGTGAGTGAGGATAGCGTTGTCGCGCTTGAGCTCGGCCGGGATCGATTCGGTGCCGGCAGCGGCCTTGGTATCCAGAACTTCTACGTCCAGGCCGTGGCCTTCTCCGAGGAAGATATCGAACAGCTCGGCCACATCGTTGCGGCTGGTGGTTTCCGACAGAGATACGCCCAGGGCGCCGTCCAGATCGGTGCGCAGGTTAACGCCTTTGGCCAGGGCGCGCTTGATGATGGCATCTTTATCTTCCGTGACCACAGTCAGGGTGTCGAACCAGGTGTCATGCTTGAGCGCAACGCCCTTGGACTTGAGACCCAGGGCCAGAATGTCGGTCAGGCGGTGCACCCGGTTGGCGATGCGCTTGAGACCTTCCGGACCGTGGTAAACGGCGAAGAAGCTGGACATGTTGGCCAGCAGCACCTGAGCGGTACAGATGTTGGAGTTGGCCTTTTCGCGGCGGATATGCTGCTCGCGGGTCTGCATCGCCATGCGCAGGGCCGGCTTGCCACGGGTATCCTTGGACACGCCGATAATGCGGCCCGGCAGCGAGCGCTTGTGGGCGTCGCGGGTGGCGAAGAAGGCGGCATGCGGGCCACCGTAACCCATGGGCACGCCAAAGCGCTGGGCGTTGCCCAGTACCACGTCGGCACCCAGGGCACCCGGGGCCTTCAACAGCACCAGAGACAGAATATCGGCGGCCACACAGGCAATGCCCTTCTGGCTCTGTACCTTTTCGATCAGACCCTTGATGTCGCGGATCTGGCCGGTGGTGGACGGATACTGGAACAGGGCGCCAAACACCTCGTGCTCGACCACGGCGTCGGCCGGGCCGACGACGATTTCAAAACCGTAGTGCTCGGCACGCTCTTTGACCACGTCTATGGTCTGCGGATGCACGTCATCACCGATAAAGAAGATGTTGGCTTTCTTGTTCTTGCTGACGCGCTTGGCCAGGGCCATGGCCTCGGCGGCGGCGGTGGCTTCGTCCAGCAGGGAGGCGCTGGCCAGATCCAGACCGGTCAAGTCCTGAGTCAGTTGCTGGAAATTGAGCAGTGCTTGCAGACGGCCCTGGGCAATCTCGGGCTGATAAGGGGTATAGGCGGTATACCAGCCCGGATTTTCCAGCACGTTACGCTGGATCACCAGGGGCACATGGGTGTCGTGATAACCCATACCGATATAGCTCTTGTTGACCTTATTCTGCCGGGCCAGGGATTTCAGGTAAGACAGGGCCTCAACCTCGGTGCGGCTGGCACCGATGCCCAGCGGCTGGTCGTTGAGGATATTGGCAGGCACCGTCTGGTGGATCAGCTCGTCCAGCGACTCGGCGCCCACCACGGCCAGCATATCGGCCACATCCTGTTCGGTCGGGCCGATATGGCGACCGATAAAGGCATTATTCTGCTCAAGTTCAAACAAAGACTGGGTCATTTATTCACTTCCTTAAATAGGCCAGCAGCTCGGAAAAACACAGACGACCGGGCCCTGGGGGGTACTTGCGGCAAGGTCTGTAAATTTGATTGCAGGGTCGAATTTATTCGGGCAAACACCACATCAAGGCAGGGTTTGCTCGATGGATATGGCTCCTTAGAGCAACCGAGAACGCAGGCTTTATCAAGCGGGGTTCGCCCCTCTGCCATCGGTCGGCCCATTGGAAGGGCTTTAAGGAGCAATATAAAGCCCCCGATCAGGGGGCTTGCGATTACTCTTCGTCGATGCTGCTTTCGTAGCCTGCTGCATCCAGCAGCTCGTCCAGATCGGACTCGTCAGCCAGCTTGATGCGGAACAGCCAACCGTCACCGAAGGAGTCGGAGTTGACCAGCTCTGGGCTGTCTTCCAGATCTTCGTTTACGGCAATGATTTCACCGCTGACCGGCGCATAGATATCGGAGGCGGCTTTTACCGACTCGCATACGGCGCAGTCTTCACCGGCATCGACGGTGCGACCCACTTCGGGCAGCTCAACAAACACCATATCACCCAACAGCTCCTGCGCATGCTCGGTAATACCGACCACAGCTTCACCGTTACCTTCCAGACGTACCCATTCGTGGGAGCGGGCATACTTCAATTCACTGGGGATATTGCTCATCAGTTGTTCCTCTTGTTTCTTGAACTTGATTCTTAAAATTCGGCAACCGCTTTGCCGAAGCGTACGAAGGTCGGTTTGACGACCGACACCGACATCCATTTTTTACGCATTTCAACTTCTGCATTGGCTCCCACAGAACGCGGAACCCGCGCCAGGGCAATGCTGTGTCCCAGTGTAGGCGAGAAGGTACCGGAAGTGATAACGCCCTGCTGTTCCTGACCCTGATCGTCGGTAAAGCGCACAGGAGTACCGGCGCGCAGTACGCCTTTTTCCTTCATCACCAGGCCAACCAGCTTGGGCTGGTCGCCGGCGGCTTTCTGGGTTTCCAGTGCAGCACGGCCGATAAAGTCACGCTCGCTCGGTTCCCATGCGATGGTCCAGGCCATGTTGGCGGCCAGGGGCGACACGGTTTCGTCCATGTCCTGACCATAGAGGTTCATGCCCGCTTCCAGGCGCAGAGTATCGCGAGAGCCGAGGCCGCAGGGTTTGACGCCGGCAGCCAGCAGGGCATTCCACAACGCGGCGGCCTGATCGACAGGCATCACGATTTCGTAGCCGTCTTCGCCGGTATAGCCGGTGGAAGCAATAAAAAGATCGCCGGACTGCACGCCGAAGAAGGGTTTCATGCCTTCCACTGCCGCGTTCTGCTCGGCGCTGAATACCTGGGCGGCCTTGGCCTTGGCATTGGGGCCCTGTACCGCAATCATCGCCAGATCGGGTCGTTCGGTGAGGGTGACATCAAAGCCTTGTGACTGCTTGCTCAGCCAGGCCAGATCCTTGTCGCGGGTGGCGGAGTTGACGATCATGCGATAGTCGTCGTCGGCGAAGAAGTAGGTGATCAAATCATCAATTACGCCGCCCTGCTCGTTGAGCATCGGGCTGTAGATGGCCTTGCCGGGCTGGGTAACGCGAGCCACATCGTTGGCCAGCAGTTTTTGCAGGAAGGCTTTGGCCTGGCTGCCTTTGACATCGACGATGGTCATGTGGGAAACGTCGAACATGCCGGCGTCTTTACGCACAACATGGTGTTCCTCAAGCTGAGAACCATAGTTGATGGGCATATCCCAACCGTGAAAATCCACCATCTTGGCACCGGCTTCCAGGTGCTGTGGGTGCAAAACTGTTTGCTGAGTCATGGCGCTTCCTTATTATTCCTGGCCTGGCCTGGCCAGGACGTGAGCGATAATCCGATATTGTTCCCCGATTATACCCAAGCTGGCCCGGGATAGAACCGCACCCACCCCAAAAAAAACTTATCGTTTCAACTCGATGGTCCAAGGGTGCACAAACTAACAACAGTCGTTTCAACGAAAATAAGTAAAAAAATCAGCCTAAATCACTGAAATTAAAAGTTTTATTAAAACAAAAAACAAACAAAAGCCGCTTAACAAGCACAAGAGACAAAAAGTTAACCACTCGTAAAGAAAATTCGGATACAGGAAATCTAATCCCTAGCGGCAGTCAGATTAGTTTTTATCAGGTATGGAAAGGGTAGCCTGCAGCCCTCCGGTTCCCAGTGCATGGGCCGCCAGCTTGCGTTTGAGCGGAACCAGCCGGTCGGTCAGTCCCAATCCCAGACCGCGCAGACCCCGTACCAGCGGATGAGAATGGGTAAAGAGACGTTTAAGCCCTTCCATTGCCGCCAGCAGAGTCGCGGCTTCGGCCTTGCGCCAGCGCTCGAAGGATTTGAGTCCGGCCAGGGTGCCGATGTCCTGCCCCTCCTGGTGCAGTTTTATCAGCGTCTCGGCCAGGGCCGCGGCATCCTGCAAGCCCAGGTTGACTCCCTGCCCCGCCAGAGGATGTATGGTATGAGCCGCATCGCCGATCAGGGCCCAGCGCGGGCCGCAGAACTGCTGGCTGAAACGCGCCTTGAGCGGAATGGCCATGCGTGGCCCCACTACCTGGCACAGGCCCAGGCGCAGGTCGAAGGCATGAGACAGCGCCTTGTTGAAGTCGGCGTCTGATAACGCCAGCCGCTCTGCCGCCTGCTCCGGCGCACAGGACCAGACGATGGAGCACTGATGCGGGTCGGCCAGCGGCAGAAATGCCAGAATATCGTTACCGCGAAAGATCTGCCGGGCGGTCCGGCCATGGGGCTCTGTAGTGGCCACCGTTGCCACCAGGGCGCTGTGGTCGTAGTCCCACTCGATCATGCCCGGTTGCAACTGGTCGCGCAGCCAGGAACGGGCACCGTCGGCGCCGACCAATAAACGACCGGTAATGGGAGTACCGTTGTCGAGCAGCACAAAGGCACCCTGCTCGCTCACCGATACCGAGGCCGCCCGCGCCGGCATATGCAGGCTGATATGGGCACAATGACGAGCCCGGGCCAGCAGACTTTGCTGCAGCAGGCGGTTTTCGACAATATGCCCCAGGTGAGGCTGATGCATCAGGGCGGCAGAGAAGTCGATATGGGCGCCGCTGTCGGCCTCCCATACTTCCATGTCGGTATAGGGGCCGAGCCGTTCGCTCCCGCTCGGCCAGGCCTGCAGCCGTTCGAGCAGGGTCTGGGACGCCAGGTTAATGGCGCTGACCCTGTTGTCGGGAATGGCCGACAACCCGGGATCCGGTGTCTGACCTTCAATCACCACCACCTTGAGCCCACTGTGCTCCAGCGCCAGCGCCAGGGTCAGCCCCACCATACCACCGCCGATCACTATCACATCTGTCGCTTGCATGCCTTACCTCTTGCCCATGGCCCGCCAGGCCAGTTTGTCTTTGAAAGTGCCACTGGCCGCCATGGCCATCAGCCCCAGATTGCGTCCGACGGCCAGCGCCGGGTGATCGTTGGAGAATAGCAGCGCCAGCGCCGTGGTCAGGCCGACAATGGTCGACTGATCCGGCTGGCGTGCCTGGCCGTAGGCAGACAGCACCGAGTAACTGCCGATGTCTTGCCGCGCCGGCTGTCGGCCCGACTCGGGATTGGATTCTTCATTAGATAAGGCCTGACGTATTGTCTCGACCAGAGTCGCCACGTCGCGCAGTCCCAGGTTGAACCCCTGGCCGGCGATGGGGTGCAACAGATGAGCCGCATTACCGACCAGCGCCACCCTGTGATGCCAGGGCCGCTCCACCTCATCCAGCGCCAGCGGATAACAATGCCGTTGGCCGGTGCGCTGCAGCCGGCCCAGTCGGTAGCCGAACTCCCGTTGCAACTGCTGCAGAAAGGCCTCGTCGTCCAGTGTCATCAGCCGCTCGGCCCGTTCGCTGGAAACGCACCACACCAGCGAACAACGCCCCTCGCCCATCGGCAACATGGCGATGGGCCCTTCCCGGGTGAAGCGTTCGAAGGCACGGCCCTGATGCGGGGCGGCGGTCTGCACATTGGCGATGATGGCACTCTGCCGGTAATCCAGCCGGCGACTGGGCAGGCCCAGTCGCCGGCGCACCATGGAGCGATTGCCATCGGCAGCCAGCAGCAGCGAGGCCGCCAGCTGCCGGCCGTCGGCAAGTGTCAACAAGACGCGTTCCGGCTCTTGCACCAGGGTCTCGATACGGGCGGGACACAGCAGCTCTATGGTGCTGCACCGGGTCATGTGCCGGTACAAAATCTGCCCCACCGGATGAAGTTCGACCACATAACCCAGCGCCGGGACCGGATAGTCTTCGGCACGGATATTCACCCGGCCAAAATGGCCCTGATCGGATACCTGAATGTGGCTAATGGGGGTGGTCAGGCTGGACAACAACGGCCACAACCCCAGCTGTTCCAGCAACTCCCGACTGTGACCGGCCAGGGCGATGCTGCGAGCATCGAATCCCGGATGATGGTCCATGTCGGGCGCATTCGCTTCAATAACGGCGATACTCAGCGCCGAGCCGTCGGGTCGGCGCAAGCCACTCAGGCCCAGCGCCAGCACGGCGCCGACCATGCCGCCGCCGTTGATTACCACATCATAATGGGTCATAACGCTGAACTGTCGTGATTAATGCAAGGTGGGACGCTTGGGGGCAGGCTGACCCTTGCCAAACTCTTCAAACGCCAGGGTGGCGCCCAGCTTCAGGTGTTCATACAACACCACGAAGGCAGTTTCGCTTTCTTCGTCTTCCTGATCGAAGTCGCTGGCAACCTGGGTAATGCTGCTGATGTCCTGGATCATTTCCTGCAGTTCGGGCGAGGCCTTGTTCAGCTCCACCTGCACCACGCCGAACCCGGCCAGAAAGGCGCCGGCCCATTCCATCATCGCATCCAGCCGCTCATCCAGCGGCTCGTCGTCTTCCGGCATCAGCAGTTCGAATCGGCTCTGGCTGACCAGCTCGTCATAGACCCGGCTAAACAACAGGTTGACCGCTTTTTTCAGCTCGGCGGGCAAACCGAAGCCATCGTTCAGCAAGGCATTGAAATGCTCCTGCCAGCGGGCGTCGTCCTTGGCCATGCCGCCGCAGATAAGACCGCAGATAACGCCATGCACTTCGGCGGCGGTCACCACCATATTGTGATGTTCCAGCAAGGTGGTGAAGGCGTCGTAGTTGAGACGGGCGTTGTCGTTCATCATTTACTCGATTGGCAAAAAGGTGACAGATATAGGGCAGATCCTAGCATTGTGACCACGCTCAGGCCAGCAACCCCTTGAAACTTCTGGTGCGCCGCTATATAGTCGCCAGAATTTCATGGCCTATTGCAATCAGCTATCTGAGGATCACATGACCACAGCGGCAATCGACATCGTTATTCTCGGGCGCCCTTACAAGGTGGCCTGTCCTGTTGGGCAGGAAGAGGCATTGCAACGGGCATCCGATATGCTCAATGAGCGTATCAACAAGTTCAAGCAGAGCGGCAAGGCCGGCTCCAATGAGCAAATAGCCATCATGCTGGCCCTGAATGTCTGCCATGAGCTTGAGCTTGAAAAAGACAAGAACTACCAATATGCTGACGCCATGGACAAACGCATCAAGATGCTTCAGCATACTATTGAAGATGCCCTGGCCAGCAAAGTAGGCTAGGTGTCACAAGTATTCGAATAAAAAGTTTAGCTTTCCCTGGGGTGTTCGTCTGTCGGGTGGCGTCCCTGAGCCGATAATCACAGCACAGGAAAGCCGTGTTATTTACTATTGTGCATGCTCGGCCCGACCGAGAAGCCTGCGGTAGATACCGGATTTCCGCCTTGAACCAACGGGTTCAAGGACTAACACCTGCAACGGCATCCTGGGGATCCCCTCTTTTATTTGAGCATATAAGCTTCAGTCGCCTCGGCGCGGCGTCCTCCCTATCCGATAGACAAAATCCTGTTACAATCTTCGCGAATTACTTTCGTGACAGGTAGCCACCGAATGACTGAACAACCCAATAACCCGCTGCACGGCATCACCCTCAAGGATCTGCTGACCGAACTGGTCGAGCGTTACGGCTGGGAAGAGCTGGCCCGTCGGGTCAATATCAACTGTTTCAAGAAAGATCCCAGCATCAAATCCAGTCTGACCTTTCTGCGCCGCACCCCCTGGGCGCGCGCCGAAGTGGAAGACTTGTATGTTCGGCTGAAAAGCAGCCCCTGGCATCACTGAACAGCCAGGAAGAGTGAGGGGAAAGGCGTGAGGTGAACCAGAAAAAGAACGGCGAGGCCTGTTCACACCATCGTATTAGCCCCTCTTCCCTTACCCCTCACTCTTTCCCCTTACACGAGCAGGAAGCAATATATGAGCGAAAGACATCATATAAGACAGCAGATCCGACAGGCTCGCCGCCAGCTGACGGCAGCAGAGCAGCAGGCAGCGGCCGAGGTGATCATCCAACATGTGGCCGGCGCCGAGCACCTGGCCCGGGCCGAGAAAGTGGCGCTCTATCTCGCCAACGACGGCGAGCTGGATCCCCAGCCGCTGATCGACTGGTATTGGTCTCAGGGCACCCAGGTGTATCTGCCGGTGCTACACCATTTCAGCCCCGGGCATCTGCTGTTTCTTCGCTACGATCCCGATACCCGACTGGTCGCCAACCGCTTCGGTATTCCCGAGCCCAGACTCGATATCCGTCTGTTGCTGCCAAAGCAGGAACTGGACATCATCTATACCCCTCTGGTCGCCTTTGACGCTACCGGCAATCGTATCGGCATGGGCGGTGGCTTTTACGATCGCACCCTGGCCGCCTGGCGACATGGCCTGGGGCCGCGCCCGGTAGGCCTGGCCCACAATTGCCAGCAGCTACCCGCGATTCCCACCGATAGCTGGGACATCCCTCTGCCGGAACTGATCACGCCCGAACAACACTGGCGCTGGTAACCTCCCTGGGATCAACCTACGTGCATGGACAAGGCGCAGTAGTCGGGATTACCGTATTTGACCGTCAAATGACAGGGACGACATTTGCCGAGCGTCACAGGGAAGTGGTCGAAGCGTGTCGAATAACGGTAACCCGGCTGCTGAGCCGATGGGCTTAGGATCGACTGACGAACGCATGCAAGCGGGACCAGCTTTGCTATAATGCGCGCCACTTTTGCAGGAGAAACATCACAGCCATGACACAAGACGAAATGAAAAAGGCCGCCGGCTGGGCAGCCCTGGACTACGTAACCCCGGGCACCATCGTCGGTGTGGGCACCGGCTCGACCGTAAACCACTTTATCGACGCCCTCGGCTCAATCAAGGACCAGATAAAGGGTGCCGTCTCCAGCTCTGAGGCCTCTACCGTGCGCCTGAAAGAGCTGGGTATTCCGGTGTTTGACCTCAACGACATCAGCGAGCTCAACGTCTATGTGGATGGCGCCGATGAAATCGACGGCAGCATGGCCATGATCAAGGGCGGTGGCGCGGCCCTGACCCGGGAAAAAATCGTCGCCGCCGTGGCCGACCGCTTCATCTGTATCGTCGATGGCACCAAGACCGTGGACGTCATGGGCACCTTCCCGCTGCCGGTGGAAGTGATCCCCATGGCCCGGGAATACGTGGCCCGCGAGCTGGCCAAGCTGGGTGGCAAGCCGGTGTACCGGGAAGGCGTGGTCACCGACAACGGCAACCATATTCTGGATGTACACGGCCTGCAGATCACCGACCCCAGGGCGCTGGAAGCCCGCATCAACGCCATGGTCGGCGTGGTCACCAACGGCCTGTTCGCCGAACGTGGCGCCGACGTGCTGCTGATTGGCACCCCGAACGGCGTGATAAGAAAGCCGTAAGCTGTAAACCTGTCTCTTGGTCACAAACCCAGAGTAGGAAAACAGCTTGTTTTTTTAGCTCAAGGTTGCCTC
>JBFGZI010000052.1:0-10653 GCA_041586855.1 Oceanisphaera sp.
AAGACTTCCTCGTCGCGGTTGGCTGAAGTCCAGTTCAGCTTGACCCGGGCGCCGCTCGGGATATCCTGACCCCCAATCCGCACGGGGCACCTGGTAATACGCCGATTGGAAACGAACGGGTTGTCGAGGCGCAACACCTCATCGATGACCGCTTCCACTTCGTTGTCCGAGGCGATGCGTAGCCGCGCCGCTAGCTCCGGCTGCCGGGCAACATGGGCCACGAGTACACCGACACACAGCGCGATGGATCCCAGATCGCCGCCGGTCCAGTTGCGCAAGATCGAAACCAGTTCCTCCTCCGTCAGCCGCCGCCCGTCCACCATCTCGCGGCAAAGCCGGGTGGTCACATCATCGGGGGCCTTGTCGCCCGCGACACGGCGGGGCTGGATGACCGAGCGGATGATCTCGTCGAACTGTTCGGCCACGTCCGCCATCCGGGCTCGGTCCCCGGAGCGAGTGGCGGCATGATTCTCCGCCATCCACTTCAGCAGTCGTGGTTCCAGCTCGGCTGGCCAGCCCAACCATTCACACTGGGCGCGCACCGCGAACACGGCACCGATATCGCTCACGGCATCCAGCACTGTGTTTCTGGGCAATTCAGATACCAGCTGGGCGGCCACGCGTTCGAATACGGGTACAAACGGCTCTAATGCATCACGAGTCAGGTGCCGTTCGATAACTTCTCGGTAGCGACTGTGTTCCTCACCGTCCAATCCGTTGGGTACCTGCAGGTAGCGAGAGACCTTGCTGGAGAACCGCTCGTGATCCAGGGCCGCGGCAACGACGTCGGCATGCCTGAGCAGCACCCATTCGCCCGCAAGGTTCCTGACCACCGGATGCTTGGGGCGCAACTCATCGGTGTAGGCTCGCAAGTCGCGGCCGGTGGCGGACAAGTCATCTGGCATATGATCGCTCATCAAATCGGCTCCTTCACTATCAAAACAGACCCTAGTTTTATCACCCTTTATCAAAACTTGCATCTTAGGTATTGGTTTCCAGTAGCATAAAGGATAATGGGTCAAAGAGTCATCGTAAAACGCAAGATCTGTCCCTCAGCTCTTTCTGAATATTCGGGCGTGCTTTGTATTGCCCGGCTGCGCCGGGCCTGCCGACTGAAGTGGCTGCGACCGGACTCTCGGAGTTCAGGAAGAGGTAACAGGGATTGCCTCTGATCCACTATGGCCAATTTAATGCCATTCCCATAAACAAAAACGGCCTGCGCGATGCAGGCCGTGAAATAACCGGTGCTATGCCCTGTTAGGCAAACACAAAGTACTTGCGTACGGTTTCCACGACTTCCCAGGTGCCTTTAAAACCGGCTTCAACCACGAAAATATCGCCAGCTTTCAGGTGAATGGGCTCGCCGCCTTCGGGAGTGAGAATGCAGTAGCCTTCACGGAAATCGCAATATTCCCACTTGTCGTAGTTGACTGCCCACTTGCCGGGAGTACACATCCAGGTCCCCATCAGCTTGCTGCCGTCTTCCGACTTGTAAGCGTTCAGGTTAACGGTGTGCGGGTCGCCAGACAATTTTTCCCATTTAGTGGCGTCCAGTAACACCTCGGGTTGTGCATCGCGTAACGTTTTGATTTTGCTAGACATGATATCTCCTTGTCATGACTTTTTATTACATTCACAAGCCTGCCAGGCAAGCTTGTTTAATAGACAGGGGGCACGCCGCTTGTGGCGCGCCCCCTGCCGGGAATACATCGAACGGGGTTCAGCTGCCCAGTACTACCGTCTTGCCCTGGTACATGAACACCCGTTTTTCGATGTGATACTGAATGGCTTTGGCCAGGGTGATGCACTCGACATCGCGCCCCTTGGCAACCAGGTCTTCCGGATAATGACTGTGATCCACCGTCTGAATGCCCTGGGTAATGATGGGGCCTTCATCCAGCTCGTTGTTGATGTAATGGGCTGTGGCCCCCACCAGCTTCACACCCTTGGCATAGGCCTGGTGATACGGCTGGGCGCCCTTGAAACCGGGCAGCAGCGAGTGGTGAATGTTGATGGCCCAGCCCGCCAGCTGATTGCACAGCTCTGGGCTCAGTACCTGCATGTAACGCGCCAGCACCACCAGATCCGCCTGTGACTCCTGCACTATCTGCCAGATCTTGGCCTCTTGATCGGCCTTGGTCTCGGCAGTCACCGGCAGGTGGTAATAGGGAATATGGTGCCAGTCGGCCAGCCGCTGCAGATCCGGATGATTGGAAATAATCGCCGGGATCTCGATGGCCAGTTGACCGGTGCGATAGCGGTACAGCAAGTCGTTGAGGCAGTGATCGAACTTGGACACCATGATCACCACATTGGGCTTGCGGCTGCGCTCGGTCAGCTCCCACTGCATGCCGAATTCGGCCGCCCGGGGCGCAAAACCGTCGCGAAACGCCGCTTCATCAAAGTCCCCTTTCTCGGGCTTGCGAAACTCGGCGCGAATAAAAAAGTGGCCGGCACGGGCGTCATCAAAGGTCTGCATGTCCGCCACATAGCAGCTCTGTTCACGCAGATAACCGGTCACCGCGTCCACAGTGCCCAGACGACTGTCACAGCTGGCGGTCAGTATCAGAGTATCGTGTTGTGTCATGCGACAGCCTCCTGTTGAATATTCGCCGTACTAACTCAATATCGGTATCAATCATCATGGACCCCCGCCTTCGCGGGGGTGATACATGATGAAGCCTCGCTGTTTTCTTACTTCTCGATAACCAGGCCGTATTCGCGGCTGGCGTCCTGCAGCCACATCCACAGGTAGTCCGAGAAGCTGCGGCGAATCACCATCTCGAAGCTGTCGGCACCGGTGCGGCGCAGCAGCACGGCGCTCTTGGCGAAGGTGGTACCCACGCACTTGCCGGTCGGCAGGTTGGAGATGTGCACGTCGTAGTGACAAGACTTGCGAATCACCATCTCGGCCTTGGGACCGGACAGCGCCAGTACCGTCTGGCCACCGCTCACGTCTACCAGAGAGTAGTGACCGGTCAGGTGCTCACGCAGCTGGGCTTCCAGCTCCCCTTCCTTGCCACTTTCGGTGATGATCAGCCACTCGTCCGGCGCCAGCCACTGCACCAGCACCTGGCCGCTTTCGACCGAGCTGCACGCCGTGGTAGGCAGCGCCACACCCAGTACCTTCTCTACGGTTTTGGCGAACAGTTCGTTATTCACGTTGCCGCGCAAAACCAGGTGGCCCAGCAGTGCCTTCTCGCGCAACACCACTTCGCCCTTTTTCTCTTTCTTGGCCAGCTCAGGCAGGTTGGCGTGATACAGCGGGGATTCCACCCGCACCTCGGTTGCTGTTTCGGCCAGTTTAGCGGTGATGTTAGACATGCTGACGCTCTCCTTTGGGATCATAGAAAATCGGGCTGGTAATTTCGGCTTCCAGCACCCGGCCATCGGCCAGCGGGCAGTAAACGGTTTCGCCCATGCGGCTCAGGCCGCCTTTCACCACGCCCATGGCGATGTTGTGGCCCAGGTTGGCACTGTAGTAGCTGGACGACACATGGCCGACCATGGGTACCGGTACCGGATGGTTCGGGTCCAGCACGATTTGCGCGCCTTCCGGAATCACGGTCTTCGGCTCTTTGCACTTCAGGCCCACCAGCTGCTTGCGATCGGTGCGTGCCGTGTCGGAACGACTCCAGGAACGCTGGCCGATGAAGGGGAACGGCTTGGTTTTGCCCACACACCAGTCCATGCCCAGGTCGAAGGGGGTCACGGAACCATCGGTGTCTTGCCCGACGATGATGAAGCCCTTCTCTGCCCGCAGCACGTGCATGCTTTCGGTGCCGTACGGAGTAATATTGAACTCGGCACCCGCTTCCATGACCGCTTCCCACGTATGCAGACCGTAGTTTGCCTGTACGTTGATCTCGAAGCTCAGCTCGCCGGTGAAGGAGATGCGGAAGATCCGCGCCTTTACTCCGGCTACCGTCGCATCGCGCCAGCCCATGAAGGGGAAGGCTTCGGCAGACAGGTCTACATCTTCACAGATTTTTTCCAGCACCTTGCGGCTGTTGGGACCGGTGACCGTCATGGTTGACCAGTGGTCGGTTACCGAGGAGAAATACACCTCCAGCTCCGGCCATTCGGTCTGGTGCCACAATTCCAGCCACTGCAGTACGCCGGCGGCGCCGCCCGTGGTGGTGGTCATCACAAAGTGCTGGTCGTTGATGCAGGCAGTTACACCATCGTCAAACACCATGCCGTCTTCTTTACACATCAGGCCGTAGCGGCAGTTACCGGGGGTCAGCTTGGCCCAGGCGTTGGTGTAGATGCGCGACAGAAACTCGCGGGCATCGGCACCCTGAATGTCGATTTTGCCCAGGGTAGAGGCATCCAGAATGCCCACGCTGTTGCGTACAGCCTGACATTCGCGGTTAACCGCCTGGTGCATGTCTTCACCGTTCTTGGGGAAGAACCAGGGGCGCTTCCACTGGCCCACGTCCTCAAACTCGGCGCCGCTCTTCACATGCCAGGCATGCATGGCGGTAAAACGCGCCGGGTCGAACAGGTGGTGCGCATTGCGTCCGGCAAAGGCGCCAAAGGTAACCGGCGTGTAGTTGGGACGGAACACGGTAGTGCCGGTTTCGGCAATGGTCTTGCCCATGGCCCGGGCGGCAATCGCCATACCGTTGATGTTGCCCAGCTTGCCCTGATCGGTACCAAAGCCCATGGCGGTGTAACGCTTGATGTGCTCGATGGACTCGAAGCCCTCGCGCACGGCCAGCTCGATACCGGCGGCGGTAACGTCGTTCTGGTAATCCACAAACTGCTTGGGCGCACGGCTCACAGGCTTGTTGTGGGGCACCAGGAACAGGGCCTGAGCCGCATCTTCCTTCGGATCTTCGGTCTTGATCTCGGCATCCTGAACCTGGGCAGAAATGTCACCGTAACCGGTGGCATCGGCGGCCGCACGGCCTGCGGTCAGGCCCTCGGCCAGCACCTTGGACAGCGCATAGGTGCCCTGAATGCCGCCGGCCAGCAGCTGCTTTTGTACCGATTCGCCGGGTACAAAGCCGTTGATCTCGTCGCTCCATACCGGACGCGAGCCGGTATGCGCGGTCAGGTGCACTACCGGGCTCCAGCCACCGGAGCTGGCGATGATGTCACAGGAAAGCGTCTCAACCGCACCGGTGACCTGGCTGCCGTCGCTGGACAGGGCCGCTACCTTGGCGCCACTGACCCGCTTCTTGCCAACGGCTTCAATCAGGCCATGGCCGGTATAAATCTTGACGCCGCGCGCCTTCAGCGCCTGATAACGGGCACCTGAGGGGCTATGACGGCTGTCGACTACCGCAGCCACCTTGCGGCCGGCGTCCAGCCAGTCCAGCGCGGCCTGATAGCCATAGTCGTTACAGGTCATCAGCACCAGGTTGTTACCCGGGGCCACGCCGTAGCGGTTGACGTAGGTAGAGAGTGCACTGGCCACCAGACAGCCGGGCAGGTCGTTGTTGCCGAACACCAGCGGGCGTTCGTGAGCACCGGCGGCCAGCACCACGCGCTTGGCACGGATGCGGTGCAGACGCTGGCGGGTCTTGCCGGTTGCACGCTCACCCAGGTGATCGGTACGGCGCTCCAGCACGGTGACAAAGTTCTGATCGTAATAACCGGCGGCGGTGCTGCGTGGCAGCAGGGTCACGTCGGGCAGGCCCTGCAACTCTTTAACCGCGTCCGCAACCCACTGGGTCGGCGCCTGGCCGTTGATGGGCTGGGTGCTGTGCAGCAGGTGGCCGCCAAATTCGTTCTGTTCGTCCACCAGTATCACACGGGCGCCACGGCGACCCGCAGACAGTGCCGCCGCCAAACCGGCCGCGCCGCCGCCCACTACCAGCACATCGCAGTGATGGTTGAGCTTGTCGTAGGTGTCCGGATCCTTGTCTTTCGGCACCCGGCCCAGGCCGGCCGCCTTGCGGATCAGATGTTCGTACTTCGGCCACATGGACTGGGGGTACATGAAGGTCTTGTAGTAGAAGCCGGGGGGCATCATGCTGCCGCCGAGCTTGCCCATCACGCCCATGATGTCTTTATCCACATTCGGCCAGCCGTTGGTGCTGGCGGCGGTGAGGCCGTCATACAGCTCGCCCTGGGTGCCGCGAATGTTGGGGATCATGGTGGCTTCGGAGCTGCCCACCTGCAGGATGCAGTTCGGCTCTTCGGCGCCGGCGGCCATGATGCCGCGTGGACGAGAATACTTGAACGAACGGCCGACCACGTCGACCCCGTTGGCCAGCAGTGCCGAGGCGATGGTGTCGCCAGACAGACCCTGATAGGTCTTGCCGTTAAAGATAAAGCTGAGCGGTTTGCTGTGGTCTACCCGACCTTTGCCCTGAAGACGATGTTTCTGGCTCATGACTGGCCTCCTTGCTGGGGCTGCTCGCCCACCTTGTAGGTTTCCTGAATTTCATAGGTCACTGTGTGCCGGGTCGCATTGAAGAACTTGCGACAGCCAGCGGCGTGATACCACATTTCGTGGTGCAGACCACGCGTGTTCTTGCGCATGAACAGGTACTCGGCCCATTCTTCGTCGCTGATCGCACTCGGATCCGCCGGGCGGGCAATGTGTGCCTCGCCGCCGTAGTGAAATTCGTCTTCTTCCCGGTGTTCGCCGCAATGCGGACAATAAATATTTAGCATGTCTATCTCCTCAGTGGGCTACGCCGGCTGCGCCGTGCTCGTCAATCAGGTGGCCGCTGGTAAAGCGATCAACGTTGAAGGGTTTGGCCAGGGGATGGGGCTCATCCTTGGCAATGGTGTGGGCGAATACGTTGCCCGATCCCGGAGTGGCCTTGAAGCCACCGGTGCCCCAACCGCAGTTGAAATACAGGCCCTTGATGTGGGTCTTGGAAATAATCGGACAGGCATCCGGACAGGTGTCGACGATGCCGCCCCAGGTACGGTTGAGACGAACCCGGCTGAAAATGGGGAACATTTCCACAATGGCCGCCATGGTTTCTTCCACTACCGGGAAGGAGCCGCGCTGGCCGTAACCCAGGTAGCTGTCGATACCGGCGCCGATGACCAGGTCACCCTTGTCGGACTGGGACACATAACCGTGCACGTGGTTGGACATGACGACGGTATCGAGGATCGGCTTGACCGGCTCGGATACCATGGCCTGCAGCGGATGGGACTCCAGCGGCAGTTTCATGCCGACCATGTTGGCCATCACACCCGAATTACCAGCGGTGACACAGGCCACCTTGGGCGCAGAGATAAAGCCGCGGGTGGTTTCCACCCCGGTGACGGCGCCGTTTTCGCGGCGGATGCCGGTCACTTCGGTCTGCTGGAGCAGGTGTACACCCAGGGCGTCGGCGGCGCGGGCAAAGCCCCAGGCCACGGCGTCGTGACGGGCGGTGCCGCCGCGCGGCTGCCAGGACGCTCCCAGCACCGGATAACGGGCGCTGGTGGAGCAGTCCAGAATCGGAACCAGGTCCTGCACCTGCTTGGCATTGAGCACTTCGCCGTCGATGCCGTTCAGGCGGTTGGCGTTAACCCGGCGCTCTATGTCACGCATGTCCTGCAGGGTGTGGCCCAGGTTGAGTACGCCGCGCTGGCTGAACATCAGGTTGTAGTTCAGATCCTGCGCCAGTCCTTCCCACAGTTTCATGGAATGCTCATACAGGTGAGAGGCTTCATCCCACAGGTAGTTGGAGCGCACGATAGTGGTGTTACGGGCGGTGTTGCCGCCACCCAGGTAACCCTTTTCGATTACCGCCACGTTGGTGATGCCGTGCTCTTTGGCCAGGTAGTAGGCCGTGGCCAGACCGTGGCCGCCGCCGCCGACGATGATAACGTCGTAACCTTCCGGCTTGGGCGTGGGGTTCTGCCACACGCGCTGCCAGTTTTCATGATGGGTCAGGGCATGCTTGAGGAGCCCGAATCCTGAATATTTTTTCATTGTCTCACCTGTTCTTTAAAAGGGTTCTGGCTGGCTGACTGCTCCAACGCTCAGACCACTGTAGATTAGCGATATACCGGGAAGTAGCTGCACAGGCTCGCGACCTGGTCCTTCACCGAAATAATCACTTCCGGGTCGTCCATATGATCCAGAATGTCGCAGATCCAACCAGCCAGCTGGCGGCAGTGCTCTACCTTGAAGCCGCGGGTCGTTACCGCCGGGGTGCCGATACGCAGGCCCGACGTCACGAAGGGTGACTGGGGGTCGTTGGGTACGGCGTTTTTGTTCACAGTGATGTTGGCATCACCCAGTACCCGATCTGCATCCTTGCCGGTAATGCCCTTGGCGGACAGGTCGAGCAGGAACAGGTGGTTGTCGGTGCCGTTGGATACCACATCGAAACCGCGGCTCTGAAACACGTCCACCATGGCGCGGGCGTTTTCCACTACGGCTTTCTGATACTCGGTAAATTCTGGCTTCAGCGCTTCGGCAAAGGCCACGGCCTTGCCGGCGATGGCGTGCATCTGCGGGCCACCCTGACCACCGGGGAAGACGGCGGCGTTGAGTTTTTTCTCCAGATCCGGATTGCCTTTGGCCAGGATCAGGCCGCCGCGGGGGCCGCGCAGTGTCTTGTGAGTAGTGGTGGTGACCACGTGGGCATGAGGTACCGGGTTGGGGTACTGGCCAGCGGCGACCAGACCGGCCACGTGGGCCATGTCGACAAACAGGAAAGCGCCTACCTTATCGGCGATGGCACGGAAGCGGGCCCAGTCCAGCACCTTGGAGTAGGCGGAGAAACCGGCGACGATCATCTTCGGCTTGTGCTCCACTGCCAGGGCTTCAACCTGGTCGTAGTCCACCTCACCGGTGGCCTCGTTCAGGCCGTACTGCACCGCGTTGTAGATTTTGCCGGAAAAGCTGACCTTGGCACCGTGAGTCAGGTGGCCACCGTGGGCCAGGCTCATGCCCAGCACGGTATCGCCGGGGGCGCACAATGCCATGTAAACGGCGGCATTGGCCTGAGAGCCGGAATGAGGCTGCACGTTGGCATAGTCTGCGCCGAACAGTTCCTTGGCGCGCTCGATGGCCAGCACTTCAACCTTGTCTACCGCTTCGCAACCACCGTAATAGCGCTTGCCCGGGTAGCCTTCCGCATATTTGTTGGTCAGTACCGACCCCTGGGCTTCCATAACGGCCGGGCTGGTATAGTTTTCTGAAGCAATCAGCTCGATATGTTGTTCCTGACGGGCGCCTTCTTCTTCCATGGCGGCCCACAGTGCCGGGTCTATATCCTGAATGCGGGTGTCTTTGCTGAACATCTCATGACCTCCTTGCGCGGCCCGGGCTACTCCCGGTGCCTGATGTATCCCTGGTTGCGTGGCGAGGGGGTAAACACCCAAGCCTTGCGTTGATGAGATACTACTGGGGGCCCATATGGCAGGGGTGACTGGCTGCGGCCTAAAGCTGTGTATTTGCGACAAAACGTTACACAAGTTCAACATTGTGATCACTGCCCGTCACAAAATGAAGCCAAACCGGAGCCAGACCGGGCCTGATGTGGCGATACAGGTGCAAAGCCCGGCCCGGCGGGGTACTATTCAGCCCTAAGCGGTAACATTCTGGAAACGCTACTTTCACCTCGGATCCATTATAAAAACACCATGTCTCAAATCAGTGAAAAACGTTATTTCAGTCATCGCCTGCGCGACACCAACAGCGCCTTTCTGCCGGCGCGCCCAAGCGACGCAGAGCCGATAAAAGTCGGCTTTGTACTGCAGCCCCACTTTTCGATGATGGCCTTTACCGCCGCGGTAGACGCCCTGGTCACCGCCAACCTGGTGCAGGCCACGCCGCTGTTCGGCTTTACCATCTTCGGCCTTGACGCCACCACGGTGCACAGCGATCTGGCCATCGATATTTCGGCCAACAGTACCCTGGACGATCTGGTGCTGGAAGGCGAAGGCGCCCTGGATGTGCTGATTGTGTGCGGTGGCTTTCGCTGTAACCTGAGCGAATACCCGCCGCTGAGCCGGGCGCTCAAGGCGGCGGCCAAGCGGCAAAAGGTGCTGGGCGGCCTGTGGAACGGCGCCGTGGCCCTGGCCCACGCCGGTGTGCTCGACGGGCTTGGCTGCTCCCTGCACCCGGACAACCACGCCTTCGTGCAGGAAGGTTTCCCCCAGGTACAGGTGTCGCCTCAGGCGATGGTGGTGGAGGCGCGCATACTGACCAGCTCCGGCCCCAACAGCGCGCTGGAGATGATGCTGGCGTTAATCGAGCGACTGCACGGCCGGGAAACGGTGCGCGCCATCAGCGAAATACTCAGCAGCGACCGAATCGTCGATGACAGCGATACCCCGCTATCCTTGACCGAAAACGACCCTACCATGCCCGATGCCTTGCGCACCCTGCTGCGGTTGATGAACAGCAACATCGAAGAGCCGCTCGGTATCGAAGAGCTGGCCGACTACGTGGGCCTGTCACGCCGGCGCATAGAACGGCTGTTCCAGAGCCATTTAGAGACCACCCCCTCCCGTTACTATCTGGAACTGCGCATCACCCACGCCCGCCGCCTGCTGCTGCAAAGCAGCGCCAGCATCTCCAGCATCGCCGTGGCCTGCGGCTTTGTCAGCTCCACCCACTTCAGCCACTGCTTCAAGGACTTTTTCGGCGTCTCGCCCAGCCAGGCACGTCAGAAACGCGGTTAAACGGCACACGCCATGCCCGCCCCCGACAAAACGGCACCTTCTGGTGCCGTTTTG
>JBFGZI010000053.1:0-10642 GCA_041586855.1 Oceanisphaera sp.
ACGCCATGAACCCATCCCTGGCGGTCGGACGTCATGTGCTGAGCGTTACATGGACGTACTTGAAGCGTGTCGGTGGAGTAGACCTTTCGTTCGACCTTTACAGGGCAGCTAAACAGATCAGTTAGTTTTACAGATTGGTATCACCTGCCGCTTTGCGCCGAATAAATTGGCGCATACAGGGTGGATGCATTCCTTATAGCCTGTTTTTAGAGCAAAAAGCCTATCTTTTCCCGACAGCCTCTTGATCTTTACGAAACATTAGTCATAAACACCATTAACAATTTAATGTTTGAAATATATTACTGGTTTTGTGACTGAAGTCCCTATAACTGCTATTTATCTTGCCATGAAGACAGGTTTAGAATAGCGTTGAAATGTTGCTTTTTTGTTGCCGCCTATCCATGCTCGGCAACAGTACATCGGCTGCCATCGAAGGGGCGCCGGTTGAAGGACGCGTGAGCGAGGCCAGACCTCGATTAAGGATGAAGATGTCTCTGTTAGAAGTAAGACACCTGCGAATTGAATATCCGTCCCGTCATGGCGTTATGGCCGCGGTAGACGATCTTTCCTTCAGTATCGAAAAAGGCGAGATTCTCGGCGTAGTCGGCGAGTCCGGTGCCGGTAAGTCTACCATCGGCAATGCGGTCATCGACCTGCTGAGCCCGCCCGGCAGCATTGCCAACGGCGAGGTCTACCTGGACGGCGAGAAGATCTCGGGCCTGAGCCCGACCGGGATGCGCACTATCCGTGGCAGCCGTATCGGCTTTATCTTTCAGGATCCCATGACCTCGCTGAATCCGCTGTTTACGGTGGAATATCAGATGGTCGAAACTCTGCTGGCCAATACCGACATGAGCCGGGATCAAGCCCGCCAGAAGGCCATTTCGCTGCTCGATGCCGTGGGTATCCCTGAGCCGGAGCTGCGCATCAGGCAGTATCCGCATCAGTTTTCCGGTGGCATGCGGCAGCGGGTGGTGATTGCCATCGCCCTGTCTTGCGACCCCGAACTGATCATCGCCGACGAGCCGACCACGGCGCTGGACGTGTCGATTCAGGACCAGATACTGACCCTGATCCGCAACCTGTGCAAAGAACGCAACGTGGGCTGCATGTTGGTGACCCACGACATGGGTGTGGTGTCGAACGTCACCGACCGGGTGGCGGTGATGTATCGTGGCCGTCTGATGGAAATCGGCCCCACCGCCCAGGTGCTGGGTACGCCGGAGCATGACTATACCCGCAGCCTGATCTCCGCCGTGCCCCGTTCCGACATCAAGCTGCGGCGATTTCCGCTGGTGTCCTATATCGAAGACGCCAAAGAGAAGGCCAGCCTGGATCTCAAGCATCACTGGCTGGGCCAGAGCCAGGATCAGCGCGACTACGAAGGCGCCCTGTTGCGGGTGGAGCACTGCAATCTGCGCTTCGTCACCAAGGATTCTTTTTTTCCTTCCCGTCGCCAGTATCTGCAGGCCACCAACGACGTCAGCTTCGAGATCCATGAAGGGGAAACCTTCGGTCTGGTGGGGGAGTCGGGCTCCGGCAAGTCCACGATAGCCCGAGCCATTACCGGGCTTTATCCGCCCGATACCGGCAAAATCTGGTTCGAGGGTATCGAGCTCACCGCCATCAGGAGCGAGCAGGAGCGTCGCCCCCTGCGCCGGCAGATGCAGATGGTGTTCCAGAATCCCTATTCTTCGCTGAATCCGCGCATGCGGGTGGCGGACATTATCGCCGAACCCATTCGTTTTCACGGTCTGGCGGACAGCGAGGCGCAGATCCGCGGCATCGTCGACGACCTGCTCGATTACGTCGGCCTGGGACGGGCGGCGGGGCTGAAGTTTCCCCACGAGTTTTCCGGCGGTCAGCGCCAGCGTATCTCTATCGCCCGTGCCCTGGCCACCCGACCAAGGCTGTTGATATGCGACGAGCCCACCTCGGCACTGGATGTGTCGGTGCAGGCGCAAATATTGAATTTGCTCAAGGACTTGCAGGATGAACTGAAGCTGACCATGCTGTTCATCAGTCACGATCTGCCGGTGATCCGGCAGATGTGTGATCGCATCGGGGTGATGAAGAAAGGCACCCTGGTGGAGGTGGCGGCTACCGAACAACTGTTTACCGATGCGGCCGACCCTTACAGCCGATCGCTGATTGCACTGATGCCCGAATTCAAGGGCATGTCACGGGAAGGCCTGGACATTTCCAATGCCCAAGCGGGCCAACATTAATGATGTCAACGGAGTGTTTCATGAAATCAGGACTCAACAAAGTAACGGCGGCACTGCTGGCGGCCGGTCTGGCATTCAGCGTACAGGCGGCGGATATCACCATTGCCTATGATGCAGACCCGGTGTCGATGGACCCGCACGAGCAGTTATCCGGGGCGACCATGGAAATGTCCCACTTGCTGTTCGATCCCCTGGTACGCTGGACCAAAGACTTTCAGTTTGAAGCGAGACTGGCAGAGAAGTGGGAACGCATCGATGAAAACACCATGCGCTTTCACCTGCGCCAGGGCGTCAAGTTTCACAGTGGTAACGACTTTACCGCCGATGACGTGGTCTGGACCTTTCAGCGCCTGAAGGAGTCTCCCGACTTCAAGGCCATTTTCGAACCCTTCAGCGCGGCTACCAAGGTTGACGACCACACGGTTGATCTGGTGACCAAGGGACCCTTCCCGCTGGTGCTGAACACCCTGACCTATTTGTTCCCGATGGACTCCAGGTTCTACAGCGGCACCACGGTCGACGGCAAGAGCAAGGGTGATGTGGTCAAACACGGCAGCTCTTTCGCCTCTACCAACCCCTCGGGTACCGGCCCCTTCAAGCTGAAGTTTCGCCAGCAGGGGGTAAAGGTGGAATATGAGCGCAATGCCGATTACTGGGACACCAAGTCGCCCGGCAACGTGGAGAACATGACGCTGGTACCGATCAAGGAAGACGCCACCCGTGTGGCAGCCTTGCTGGCCGGGGATGTGGACTTTATCAAGCCGGTATCACCCAACGATCACGCCCGGGTCGAGTCTGCCAATGGCGTCAAGCTGGTGACCGAGGCGGGCACCCGCATTATTACCTTCCAGCTGAACCAGGAGCGCTTCGAGCCCTTCAAGGATGTGCGCGTGCGCCAGGCGGTGAACTACGCCATCAACCAGGACGGTATCGTCAAGCGCATCATGCGTGGCTTTGGTACCACCGCCGGCCAGCAGGCGCCTGCCGGTTATGTGGGGCACAACCCCGAGCTGACGCCCCGTTATGATCTCGACAAGGCCAAGCAGCTGATGATTGATGCCGGTTACAAGGATGGCTTCAAGATCAGCATGATCGCGCCCAATAACCGTTACGTGAACGATTACCGTATCGCCGAAGCGGTCAAGGCGATGCTGGCACGCATCAACATAGAGGTGGATCTCAAGACCCTGCCGGTGGCCCAGTACTGGCCGGAGTTCGACAAGTGCTCAGCCGACATGCTGATGATTGGCTGGCATTCTGATACCGAAGACACCGCCAACTTCTCCGAATTCCTGACCATGACCCGTAATGAAGAAACCGGTCGCGGTCAGTATAACTGTGGTCATTATTCCAATCCGGAGCTGGACGCCCTGATTGAGTCGGCCAACCTGGAAACCGACGGCGGCAAGCGGGAACTGATGCTGCAACGGGCCGAAAAAATGCTCTATGACGATGCCGCCTTCGTGCCGCTGCACTGGCAGAACCTGGCCTGGGGCGCGCGTGACAACATAGAGGCCGAAGCGGTGGTTAACGCCATGGACTTCCCGTATCTGGGTGATCTGGTCGTCAAGGAATAAGACCTGGGAATAGGGAATCAAAACCGGGACTGGGGACTCGGGATTAGTCCGGTTTCAGTCCCCAATCCCTATTCCCTATTCCCTATTCCCTATTCCCCATTCCCCAATCCCGCAGTTGGAATTTAAAAGATGTTTACCTTTCTACTCAAACGGCTGTTCCAGGTGATAATCGTGATGTTTGTCATCAGTCTGGTGGCGTTTTCGATTCAGGATAATCTGGGTGATCCCCTGCGCGAGCTGGTCGGTCAGTCGGTATCGGAAGAGGTGCGCCAGCAGATGCGTACCGAAATGGGTCTGAACGATCCTTTCATGATCAAGTACGGCCGCTTTATCGGAAGTGCCCTGCAGGGTGACTTTGGCACCTCGTATTTTTACAAGCAGCCGACTCTGGAGGTGATTTTCGAGAAATTGCCCGCCACTCTGGAACTGGTGTTCTGTGCCAGCATCCTCATTATTGCCCTCAGTATACCGCTGGGAGTCTATTCCGCCATCAAGCCCCGGGCGTTTTTGTCCCGGGTGGTAATGGGGGTCAGCATCATCGGGATTTCGGTGCCGGTCTTCCTCACCGCGATTCTGCTGATGTATGTGTTTTCCATCGAGCTGGGCTGGCTGCCTGCCTATGGCCGTGGCGAGCTGACCAGTCCGCTGGGCTGGGAGTCGGGGCTGTTCAACTGGCAGGGCTTTCGCAACCTGATACTGCCGAGCATAGCGCTGTCGTCCATTATGCTGCCCCTGTTCATCCGTCTGGTGCGCTCCGAAATGCTGGAACAGCTGAGCTCGGAATACGTCAAGTTTGCCTGGGCCAAGGGCCTGGCCAAGTACCGTATCTGGTTTATCCATGCGCTGAAAAATACCCTGCTGCCGCTGATCACAGTGGGGGGGGTGCAAATCGGCACCATGGTGGCCTACACCATACTGACCGAGACGGTGTTTCAGTGGCCGGGCATAGGTCTGCTGTTTCTCGACGCCATCAACCGGGTGGATACGCCGCTGATCACCACCTATGTGATTTTCGTCGGCTTTATCTTTGTGGTGACCAACACCATCGTCGATTTGATCTACGGTCTGATCAACCCGACCGTTAACCTGGCTGCGAAGGGATAAGCATAATGACAACAGACGTTAACCCGAGCCGTTGGGCCCGTTTCAAACAGTCGGATTTTCTGTACCACTTTCGGCGCGACAAGGTGGCCATGGTCAGCTTTGCGGTGTTTGTGGCCTTGCTGGCCGCCGCCCTGCTGTCGCCGGTTATCGCGCCGCACAACCCCTATGATCTGGCGACCATCGATATTCTGGACTCGGAGCTGCCGCCAAGCTGGCAGGACATGGGCGACGAGCGCTTTGTGCTGGGTACCGATGTACAGGGCCGGGACATTCTGAGCACCATTCTCTATGGGTCGCGGGTGTCGCTGATTATCGGCCTGGGCGCGGTGGCGCTCCAGTTGGTGATCGGCATCGTCGTCGGTCTCTCTGCCGGTTACTTCGGTGGCCGCATCGACAACTTCTTGATGCGGATAGCCGATGTGCAGCTGTCATTCTCGACCATGATGGTGGCCATTATCGTGTCGGCGGTGTTTCAGGCTACTCTGGGCGCAGACTTTTATGCCGAATATGCGGTGCTGATGCTGGTGGTGATCATCGGCCTGGCCGAGTGGCCCCAGTATGCCCGTACCATTCGCGCCACCGTGCTGGCCGAGAAGAAGAAGGAATACGTGGAGGCGGCCAAGGTGATGGGCTTCAAGTCCATGCGCATCATGTTTCGCCACATACTGCCCAACTGCCTGTCGCCGATACTGGTGATCTCCACGGTGCAGGTGGCCAACGCCATCATGAGCGAAGCGGCGCTGTCGTTTCTGGGCCTGGGCATGCCGGTGGACAAACCCTCGCTGGGATCCTTGATCAGCATGGGCTTCAGTTACATCTTCTCCGGCTCTTGGTGGATCACCGCCTTCCCCGGTATCTATCTGGTGATACTGGTGCTGGTGATCAACCTGCTCGGCGACTGGCTGCGCGACGTGTTCAACCCCAAGTTGTACAAGGGATAACTACAGCCGTAAGCTGTAAGCCTGTCTATTAGTCACAAGTTTTTGTTGATTTCTGGTGACGGGTGACCGTAGAAAATCGGACAAAGGGCACTACTCCGCCGACACGCCGTAAACCCCTCCCTGGGGGCTCAGCCGCGCCATCCCTGCCGCGGATGGTCGGCTGAGCAGACACCCTTTGCCCTCCCTCTGCAGCGGAGTGGTCTGTCTGTCGTGCTCACCGACGACTCGGAGCCTAAAAAGAGGCGGCTGGGATAGCCTCAGCCGACCATCACATGACAGGACGTCATGTGCTGAGCGTCGCAGGGATGCAGTTTAGCGTGTCGGAAGAGGCTACCCAGTTGCCTCTGAGCATATTTTACGGACCGACAGACTTGTGACTAAGAAATAGGCTGTAAGCGGTCAGCTTTAAGCCGTTTGGTGTTGTAGGTGATGCCGGCCTTTGAGTAGTTGCCGTAGGTTGGAATGAGCGGAGCGAATTCCAACCTTTTGCAGACGCCTGTATTTGTTGTGATTCGCTTCGCTCATCACAACCTACGCCCCTGCCAGCTTACGGCTTACAGCTTGTTTACACCTCTCCAAAGGGTATGATCCCCGTCTTTATTCAAGTGACTCCGGAGCTCCGCCTTGCTCGCTGCCCTGTACTCTCTTTTTCCTCTTGCCTCGCGCCGCCGGCTGGCCGGATGCCTGATCCTGGGATCCATGGCGCTGGTGGCCGCGGATTTGCTGGGACTGCCGGTCAGTCGCCTCTGGGCCGGAGTCGGGTACTGGTGCGCGGCGGCGCTGTTGTGGTCGGGGTTGGCTCGGCGCAATCGTATTCAGGCACTGCTGTTGCTGTTGGTGGGAGCCGGTTGTCTGGCATTGAGCCATGGGCAGGACACCGGGATAGAGGTTGAGCGGTTGCTGGCCGGTAACAGCGGCCTGCTTTCCATGCTGGTGGCGGTCAGCTTTCTCGGGCTGGTGAGCCGGCCTCAAGCTGAGGACGAGGAGCGTGCACCCAAGGGCCGACGGGCGGTGGCGTCAACCCTGGGCGCAGTACATTTGTTTGGTTCGGTGATCAATTTATCGTCGGTGTTCATCATCGGCGATCGTCTGGCCCGGCGGGGCAGCCTTAGCCGGGAGCAGTCAATCGTGCTTATTCGCGGTTTTACCGCCGCGGCCTTCTGGTCGCCCTTCTTTGCCGCCATGGCGGTGGCGCTGAGCGTGGCGCCGGATGCCCGCTTGAGTATGCTCTGGCTGGTCAGCATGCCGCTGGCGCTGCTGGCCATGGGGCTGACATGGTGGCAGCTGAGCCGTCAACAGGGAGGGGAAGAGGCGACATCGGTGAGCGAGTTCAGGGGCTACCCGTTACATGTGGGGGGACTGGTGTTACCGGGGCTGTTGGCCGCCGCTGTGCTGCTATCGCATCAGCTGTGGCCGGCACTGTCCATTCTGTCGGTGATCACCCTGCTGTCGCCTTTGCTCAGCCTGCTGGTACTGGCGGCGGGAAGACGCTCGCCGGTGGCAGGGCTGGGACAGCTGGTCAACGGCCGTTTGCCACAGATGGGCAACGAGCTGGCGCTGTTTCTTGCCGCCGGGGTGCTGGCTTACGGGCTGGAAAGCCTGCTGTCGAGCTGGGGTGGCACCCTGCCGCTTGGTGGTTTTGGCGCTACAGAGGCCAGCCTGACTTATCTGGTCATCGTGTTGCTGTCCTTGCTCGGTATTCACCCCATCATCTGTATCGCCCTGGCGGGCTCTGTACTGGCACCGCTTGAGCCTGATCATACGCTGCTGGCGCTGGTGTTTTTGTCGTCCTGGGCGATGGGGACGCCTACCGGGCCTTTGTCCGGCATCAACCTGGCTTTTCAGGGCCGCTACGGAGTGGATTCCTTTCAGATCATGCGCTGGAACCTGGGTTATCTGGGCCTGATGTCGGCGCTGGTGGTACTGGCTATCTGGGCGCTGGCCGCCCTGCTCGGAGTGGATTAATCAAGACACTGGTGTAGCATCAGGTGCTGGAATCGATGGCGCCGGTAGGATGTTCGTTGCAGGAGAAAATCGTGAGATTCATCTGGCTCAAGGTGTTGTTGACCGTACTGAATTTTTACCGGCCTGTTCGCCTGAGCCTACTATAAGGCCGGCAACGGCGGCGTCTAACCAGTTCTGAATGAGACGTGCAGCATGCCGAGGCGCAGCCGAACAAAAGAGCCTGGCCTTATGCCCTGTTACTTATCTTTTCAATTGCTTGGAAGTGTTTTTTGAGGGCACTCATGAGTATAAACCGGCGGTAAAAGGTGCCGATGAGGTCACAGACGACAAGCGTCGACAATCAGTGCTTGTGTTGTTCAAAAAACGTTCGTAATCACGTCCTGGCGTTTGCGCCCGACAAGGTTCTACTGCATAATACGCGCCTAAAAACTGATGTGCGGTGTGTCGGTACTCTTCACATGCTCCGTCTACTTCTTTAATCAACCATAAAAGTTGCATCATGTCCGAATTATCCAAATACAGAAACATTGGTATCTTCGCTCACGTTGACGCGGGTAAAACCACGACCACCGAGCGTATCCTCAAGCTGACCGGTAGAATTCACAAAGCGGGCGAGACCCACGACGGTGAATCTACTACCGACTTCATGGAGCAGGAAGCCGAGCGTGGTATTACCATCCAGTCTGCAGCCGTAAGCTGTTTCTGGAAAGACCACCGCTTCAACGTTATCGACACCCCCGGACACGTTGACTTCACCGTTGAAGTATACCGTTCCCTGAAAGTGCTCGATGGCGGTGTCGGTGTATTCTGTGGCTCCGGCGGTGTTGAGCCCCAGTCAGAAACCAACTGGCGCTATGCCAACGACTCTGAAGTTGCGCGTATCATCTTCGTCAACAAGCTGGACCGTATCGGTGCCGACTTCCTGCGTGTGGTTCAGCAGACTCGTGACGTGCTGGCTGCCAACCCCATCATCATGGTACTGCCCATCGGCCGTGAAGACGAGTTCAAGGGTGTTGTTGACCTGCTGACTCGTAAAGCCTACATCTGGGACGATTCAGGTATTCCTGAAAACTTCACCATCGAAGACGTTCCGGCCGACATGGTTGACCAGGTTGAAGAATACCGTGAAATGCTGGTTGAAAGTGCCGTTGAGCAAGACGACGACCTGATGGAATCTTACATGGAAGGTGTTGAACCCTCTATCGATGAGCTGAAGCGCTGTATCCGCAAGGGTACTCGTACCATGGCGTTGTTCCCGACTTACTGTGGTTCTGCCTTTAAAAACAAAGGTATGCAGCTGATCCTGGACGCGGTAGTTGATTACCTGCCAAGCCCGGTTGAAGTTGATCCCCAGCCACTGACCGATGAAGAAGGCGTTGAAACTGGCGAGCACGCCATTGTTGATGCCGACGCGCCGCTGAAAGCGCTGGCGTTCAAGATCATGGATGACCGTTTCGGCGCCCTGACCTTCGTACGTATCTACTCAGGTCGTATCAAGAAGGGTGATACCATCCTTAACTCTGCTACCGGCAAAACCGAGCGTGTTGGCCGCATGTGCGAAATGCATGCAGATGAGCGTAAAGAACTGGACTCTGCACAAGCCGGTGACATCATCGCTATCGTGGGCATGAAGAACGTACAAACCGGTCACACCCTGTGTGATCCCAAGCACCCTTGTACGCTGGAAGCCATGGTGTTCCCCGAGCCGGTTATCTCCATTGCCGTTGCGCCGAAAGATAAAGGCGGTTCCGAGAAAATGGGTATCGCTATCGGCAAGATGATTGCCGAAGATCCAACATTCCGCGTAGAAACCGATATCGATTCTGGTGAAACCATCCTGAAAGGCATGGGCGAATTGCACCTGGACATCAAAGTCGACATCCTGAAGCGTACCTACGGTGTTGAGCTGATTGTAGGTGAGCCGCAGGTTGCCTATCGTGAAACCATTACTGCCGAAGTTGAAGACAGCTACACCCACAAGAAGCAGTCTGGTGGTTCCGGTCAGTACGGTAAAATTGACTATAAAATCCGTCCTGGCGAAGCCAACACCGGTTTTGTGTTCAAGTCTTCTGTAGTGGGCGGTAACGTACCTAAAGAATTCTGGCCTGCCATCGAGAAAGGTTTCGGCAGCATGATGAACACCGGTACCATCGCTGGTTTCCCCGTGCTGGACGTTGAATTCGAACTGACCGACGGTGCTTTCCACGCAGTTGACTCCTCGGCCATCGCGTTCGAAATCGCTGCTAAAGGCGCTTTCCGTCAGTCTATCGCCAAAGCCAAGCCGCAACTGCTTGAGCCGATAATGAAAGTTGACGTCTTCACTCCGGAAGATCACGTAGGTGATGTTATCGGTGACCTGAACCGTCGTCGCGGCATGATCAAGGATCAGAACGCCGGCGTAACTGGTGTTCGCATCAAGGCTGATGTACCCCTGTCCGAAATGTTCGGTTACATCGGTTCACTGCGTACTATGACTTCCGGTCGTGGCCAGTTCTCCATGGAGTTCTCCCACTACTCAGCTTGCCCGGCCAACGTGTCCGAAAAAGTTGTTGCTCAGGTTAAAGAACGCAAAGAAGCCGAAGCCAAGAAGTAATTCTGGTTTTAACGCTTTAGCTCTTTGACAAAAACCGCTGCTCCGGCAGCGGTTTTTTTATGGGTGAAATAAACAGAACCAGGATAAAAGAGTTTGACTGCTCCCCTCCCTGAAGGAAGGGGATTCCCAATTCACCGAGAACCGGACACGGAGATTAACCCCATGCCTCTTACGTGCTCTCCAAGGGCTAACACCGCCAGCCCGGCGGCTTTAATGTTGATCGCAGCGTTAATG
>JBFGZI010000054.1:0-10460 GCA_041586855.1 Oceanisphaera sp.
AGGCGGCCACGCCATGTCCGGGCATATCATGGCCCAAAGCGAACTGCTGGAACGGCGGGTGACAGAAACCAATACCACACTCTGGTTTGCGCTGCCGGCCGGCCTTGCCAAATATGTCTTTACCAAGGGTTATATCGGCATCGATGGGATCAGCCTGACGCTGGGAGAAGTACGGGAAGATCGTTTTGCGGTGCACCTGATCCCGGAAACTCTGTCGCGCACCAACCTGGGGCATATTGAGCCCGGTTATCCGGTCAACATCGAGATAGACCCGCAAACCCAGGCCATTGTCGATACGGTAGAGCGGGTGATGGCAACCCGATAATATTATGCCAACATACAAAGTGTTGATTTAACACAATCCGGGTCAGAAATATTGCTCATCATCCGCATCGACACTCAGTTCAACCGAGTCACTTAGTTCATTACGCTTGACCACTATATGCATGGCGTTACAACACGCCATACAGTCTTCGTAATAATTCTGATCACCTTCGGAGGCATCCACCACGATGCGAGTATGATGACCACAGTGAGGGCACAGGATATTTTGCTCAAAATAGTCTCGCATCGGATTTATCCTTATATGAGTTTTTACTCAGGCTTCGGCTAACCCACGGCTGGAGCGCCCGCCATCGAGGGCAATAATCTGCCCGGTCAGGTAACGGGGACCCGCCAGCAGAAAGGCAGCCGTCTCGGCGATTTCCCGGGGCTGCCCCAGGCGAGCCATGGGAATGGACCCCAGCACCTGCTGTTTCTGCTGCTCGGTCAAGGGATGCGCCGGCCAGATAATGGCACCGGGCGCGATACCATTGACCCGAATCGCCGGAGCCAGCTCTTCCGCCAGCCCGCGAGTGAGGGTGGCCAGGGCATTTTTCGCCATGGTGTACAGCAGATGATGTTTCAGTCCTTTTTCTGCATGAATATCCACCATATTGATGATGGACCCCTGGCTGTCTCTTAATGCCGGTGCCAGTGCCTGGATCAGGAAATAAGGGGCGGCGACATTGGTAGCGGCCAGATCCTGCCACTGGGCCGGTGTGCCCTCACCGAAAGGGGTGGGATAAAAGCTGGAGGCATTGTTGATCAGACCATCGAGGCGGCCGAAGTAACCCAGCGCCTTGTCGGCCATGCCGCTCAATTCATCGAGTCGGGTCAGATCCTGGCATAGCAGGCGAACGCTGTCTGGGCGGTTGGCGTTCAGTTCCTGCATCAGGGCGGTAGCCACTTCTTCACTGCGGTAATAGT
Source organism: Oceanisphaera sp. (assembly GCA_041586855.1). GTDB lineage: Bacteria > Pseudomonadota > Gammaproteobacteria > Enterobacterales > Aeromonadaceae > Oceanimonas. Next base: position 1,249 of record JBFGZI010000054.1, read on the forward strand.
GCAGTACCAGTCGATACCCCTGCTGATGCAAATGGCGGCTCATTTCGGCACCTATGCGTTTGGCGGCACCGGTAATCAACACCACGGGTTGCGACATAACATCTCCTGACCGTCCTAACTGGCAATGATTCGATACAGGCTGTCTTTGGCCTGAGCGAGATAAGGCTCGCCGAAATGGTTAACATGATTGAGCAAATGGTAGAGGTTGTAAATCTCTCGCCGCTCCCTGTAACCCTCTTCCAGCGGCCAGACTCTATTGTAACCTTGATAAAAGACCTGAGGGAACTGGCCAAACAGCTCGGTCATGGCAATATCGGTTTCCCGGTCACCAAAATAGCTCGCAGGATCAAACACTACGCCCATGTGTTCGCAAAAGGCGACATTTCCCCGCCAAAGGTCGCCGTGCAACAGGGAAGCGCGAGGCTGGTGATGGATCAGATGCAACTTGATGCCTCCAATGATTTCTTCAATATCCCCCAGGCGGATATCTTTTTCTTCCAGTAACTTCAGCTGCCAACCGATACGCTGTTCGGAAAAAAAGGTGGCCCATTTCTTATGCCAGCTATTGGGTTGTACCGACAAGCCGAGAAAGTTGTCTTCATCCCAGCCATACATCGGCTGATGCTGACTCTGATGCAGGTGAGCCAGCTGGCGACCGAGCATATACCAGTCCTCTTCATCCGCATCCCCGAAAGACAGATATTCCAGTACCAGAAAGCTGATGGAAGCCGTGGTGCCGCTACAAATGGGCCTGGGAATAGTCACCGTCTGGCTGCGCCGCAGATGGTCCAGACTGGTCCATTCACCGCGAAACATATCCAGCCGTTCCTTGTCATTCAGCTTGACGAAATAGCTGCACCGACCGTCCGAAATCCAGAAGGCCTGATGGATATCGCCACCGGGCAGTGACTTTTTCTCTTTAATGGTAAAATCGCTGCCGGTTGCTTCCGAGATCTGATGAGCGATCACCTGCCACATAATGCCTCCGATGGGGCTGGGTTTGCCCACAGTATAGGCCAGGACGTCACGACTAAAGCCCACCGTGATAAAAATCGAAGCCAGGGCCGGTACCATATAAAAGCCAGGCTCTGCCATCGGCACCATGTCAGGGATAAGAGCAGGGGTAAGTGACTGTCGCCACAAGGGGCAGGGCACCACAAAAATAGCGCAGTCATGGCGGGAAAAGCGCAATTCTGGTAAAGTCCGTGGCTCTCAACCTGTGCCGCCGGGCAGCATTAGCACCCCAAGGCGCGCCGGACTGGCAAGGTACGCCAGATGGTTGATACCGCCATGAAGCTTTTCATTATATAGATTCATTTTCATACACTACATGTGCGCTTTGGTAGGGTGCACCACTGTTAAGGACATTTCATGCCGACAATTACTCTTCCCGATGGTAGCCAACGCCATTTCGAACAGGCCGTTTCCGTGCTGGACGTGGCGCAAGACATAGGCCCCGGTCTGGCCAAAGCCTGTATCGCCGGCCGCATCGACGGTCAACTGGTTGACGCCTGCGAGCTGATAAATGCAGACGCCAAACTGGCGATCATCACCGCCAAGGATCAGGACGGTCTGGACATTCTTCGCCATTCCTGTGCCCACCTGCTGGGTCATGCCATCAAACAGCTGTGGCCTCAGACCAAGATGGCGATAGGACCGGTCATCGACAACGGTTTCTATTACGATGTCGATCTTGACCACGTATTGACCGAAGAAGATATCGAGAAGCTCGAATCCCGTATGCTGGAGCTGGCCAAGACCGAGTATCCGGTTATCAAGAAAAAGGTCAGCTGGCAGGAAGCGCGGGATACCTTTGCCAAACGGCATGAACCTTACAAGATAGAAATTCTGGATCAGAACGTCAGCCAGAACGACAGACCCGGCCTCTATCACCACGAAGAATATGTCGACATGTGTCGTGGCCCGCATGTGCCCAACATGAAGTTTTGTCAGCACTTCAAGTTGCAGAAAGTCTCCGGCGCCTACTGGCGTGGCGACGCCAAGAACAAGATGCTGCAGCGCATCTACGGTACCGCCTGGGCCGACAAGAAGGCGCTCAAGGGCTATCTGCTGCAGCTGGAAGAAGCTGCCAAGCGGGATCACCGCAAAATCGGCAAGCAGCTCGACCTCTATCATATGCAGGAAGAAGCGCCGGGCATGGTGTTCTGGCACAACGACGGCTGGACCATCTTCCGCGAGCTGGAGCAGTTCGTGCGCGACAAGCTGCGCGAATACCAGTACGAGGAAGTGAAGGGCCCCTTCATGATGGACCGGGTGCTGTGGGAAAAATCCGGCCATTGGGATAAATATGCCGAAAACATGTTTACCACCCATTCCGAAAACCGGGACTACGCCATCAAGCCGATGAACTGCCCGGGTCACGTGCAGATCTTCAACCAGGGCCTGAAGTCCTACCGGGATCTTCCGCTGCGCATGGCGGAATTCGGTTGTTGTCACCGCAACGAGCCAAGCGGCGCCCTGCATGGCCTGATGCGGGTCCGGGGTTTTACCCAGGACGACGCCCATATCTTCTGTACCGAAGATCAGATCCAGCAAGAAGTCTCAGCCTGTATTCAGATGGTGTACGACACTTACGAAACCTTCGGCTTCAGTAACATAGCGGTCAAGTTGTCGACCCGTCCCGAGCAGCGCATCGGCAGCGACGAAGCCTGGGATCAGGCCGAGCTGGCCCTGGAGCAGGCGCTCAAGGCTGCCGACATCGAATATGATCTGCAACCGGGCGAGGGCGCCTTCTATGGCCCCAAAATAGAATTTACCCTGTACGACTGTCTGAACCGGGCCTGGCAATGCGGTACCGTTCAGCTCGACTTCGCGCTTCCGGGACGTCTGGGTGCCAGCTATGTGGGTGAAGACAACGAACGTCACGTGCCGGTAATGATTCACCGTGCTATCCTAGGGTCAATCGAGCGCTTTATCGGTATCCTGATTGAAGAGTACGCCGGTCTGTTCCCGACCTGGCTGGCCCCGAATCAGGTAGTCGTGCTCAACATTACCGATAATCAGGCCGATTACGCTCTCAATCTGGCTAACAGCCTGAATAATGTTGGCATTCGGGCCAAAGCGGACTTGAGAAATGAGAAAATAGGCTTTAAAATCCGTGAGCATACCCTTAAGCGGGTACCTTTCATGCTGGTTTGCGGCGACAAAGAAGTCGAAGCCGGCAAAGTAGCTGTTCGTACTCGGAAAGGACAGGATCTTGGCGTCTTCAACGTAGAAGAGCTGACCTCGCTGATACAGCAAGAGATCCGTACTCGCGGTAAGAAAACAGTGGAGGATAGGTTATAAAAGGCGCTAAAAGAGGGAGCAAACCAGCTCCTCGCAATCGACTGAATGAAGAAATCCGACTGCCAGAAGTTCGATTAGTCGGCCTGGAAGGCGAGCCTATGGGTGTGGTCTCCATTGCCGAGGCTCTCGAAACTGCAGCCACTGCAGGTGTAGACCTGGTGGAAATCAGTCCCAATGCCGAGCCGCCCGTCTGCCGTCTCATGGACTACGGCAAGTTCCTCTACGAGAAGAGCAAGGCGACCAAGGAACAAAAGAAAAAGCAGAAACAAATCCAGGTCAAGGAAATGAAATTCCGGCCCGGTACCGATGATGGCGATTACCAGGTAAAACTACGCAACCTGGTTCGCTTTTTAGAAGAGGGCAACAAAGCCAAGGTCACGCTGCGTTTTCGCGGTCGTGAAATGGCGCACCAGGAGCTCGGCTTCGATTTGCTCAACCGTATCAAAACGGATCTGGACGAATTGGCCGTAGTCGAGGCCTTTCCAAAGCTGGAAGGGCGTCAGGCTGTCATGGTGCTTGCCCCGAAGAAAAAACAGTAAGGTTTTGCAAGTAGCCGGGTAATGGTTATCCGGCTCGCCTTGTCTGTTTGTTGTTATTAACAATGCGGAGTTGTTATGCCGAAGATGAAGTCAAACAAAGGTGCTGCAAAGCGCTTTAAGAAAACTGCGAGTGGTTTCAAGCGCAAGCAATCCCACCTGCGTCACATCCTCACCAAGAAAAGCACCAAGCGTAAGCGTCAGCTGCGCGGTAAGTGTCTGGTAGCACCTGCTGATGTTGCCCAGATCAAATCCATGTTGCCGACTGCCTAAGAGGATAGTGAATAATGCCAAGAGTTAAACGTGGTGTGACCGCTCGCGCTCGTCACAAGAAAATATTAAAGCAAGCCAAAGGTTATTACGGTGCCCGTTCACGCGTCTATCGCGTAGCGGTGCAGGCAGTAACCAAAGCCGGTCAATATGCCTATCGTGACCGTCGTGCGAAAAAACGTCAGTTCCGTCAGCTGTGGATTGCGCGTATCAACGCGGCAAGCCGTCAGAACGGTCTGTCATACAGCCGCTTCATCAATGGCCTGAAAAAAGCCTCTGTTGAAATCGATCGCAAGATCCTGGCTGATATCGCCGTACACGACAAGACCACCTTCACCGCTTTGGTTGCCAAAGCGAAAGAAGCCCTGGCTTAAGTCGTCAAGACGATAAATGAAGAAGGAGGCTCCGGCCTCCTTTTTTGTTGCTCCCTGCCGGGTTCAGTGGTGGCGGGGGCGAGACATATCCTTTATTATCAAGACCTTTCAAATTATTAAGTGTCTGCATCAAGCGGGCAAGTAACGAGGAATACATGGATCAGCTGGAAGATGTGATCGTCAAAGCACAGGCGGAGATCCAGGCTGCCGCCAACGCCGCCGAACTGGATGACATCCGGGTGCATTATCTGGGCAAAAAAGGCTTCTTTACCGAACAGTCCAAGGCCCTGGGCAAGCTGTCGGCCGAAGAACGTCCCGCCGCCGGCCAGATTATCAACCAGGCCAAACAGGCGGTCAGCAATGCCATCAACAGCAAGCGCGAGGCGCTGCAGCTGGCCGAGCTGAACCAGAAGCTGGCCAGCGAAACTCTGGACATCAGCCTGCCGGGACGTCGTCAGTCCGCCGGTGGTCTGCATCCGGTCAGCCGCACCATCAAACGCATTGAGTCGTTTTTCGGCGAACTGGGCTTTCAGGTCGCCGAAGGTCCGGAAATAGAAGACGATTTCCACAATTTCGATGCCCTGAACATTCCGGCGCATCACCCGGCCCGGGCCGATCACGACACCTTCTACTTCAACCCCAAGCTGATGCTGCGCACCCAGACCTCCGGCGTGCAAATCCGCACCATGGAACAGCAACAGCCGCCGATCCGCATCATTTCACCGGGCCGTGTCTATCGTAACGACTACGATCAGACCCACACTCCCATGTTCCATCAGGTGGAAGGTCTGCTGGTCGACGAAAACGTCAGCTTTACCCAACTGAAAGGGGTGCTGCACGATTTCCTGAACAACTTTTTCGAAGCAGATCTGCAAATTCGCTTCCGTCCTTCCTATTTCCCCTTCACCGAGCCCAGTGCCGAAGTGGATGTGATGGGCAAGAACGGCAAGTGGCTGGAAGTACTGGGCTGCGGCATGGTGCACCCCAATGTGCTGCGTTCGGTCGGTATCGATCCCGAGCGTTACAGCGGTTTCGCCTTCGGCATGGGGGTTGAGCGTCTCACCATGCTGCGTTATGGCGTGAACGATTTGCGCGCCTTCTTCGAAAATGATCTGCGTTTTCTCAAGCAATTCCGGTAAGCGGCAGGAGCAATAATGAAATTTTCAAAATCATGGCTGGATGAATGGGTCAACACCGGCCTTAACGCCGAGGCTCTTGCCGAGCAAATCACCATGGCCGGTCTGGAAGTGGATGGTATAGAGCCGGTCGCCGGCGACTTCAGCCAGGTGATAGTGGGTGAAGTGGTCGAATGTGGCCAGCACCCGGATGCGGACAAGCTGCGCGTCACCAAAATCAACGTCGGTGGCGACGAGCTACTGGACATCGTCTGTGGCGCGCCCAACTGCCGCCAGGGCCTGAAAGTGGCGGTGGCCGTGGTCGGCGCCGTGCTGCCCGGCGATTTCAAGATCAAGAAAGCCAAGCTGCGCGGCCAGCCTTCCCACGGCATGCTGTGCTCCTATGGCGAGCTGGGCATAGAGCTGGACTCCAGCGGCATCATAGAACTGCCCGCCGATGCTCCCGTCGGCACCCCGGTGCGTGACTATCTGGCCCTGAACGATGTCATCATCGAAGTGGATCTGACCCCCAACCGTGCCGACTGCCTGAGCATGGCCGGTCTGGCCCGGGAGGTCGGTGTACTGAACCAGCAGGATGTGAACTGGCCCGAGATCCCGATGGTACCGGCCAGCATAGATGACAAGGTCAGCATAGCGCTGAAAGCCCCGGCGGCTTGCCCGCGTTACCTGGGCCGGGTCGTCAGCAACATAGACGTCAAGGCGACCACGCCATTGTGGATGCAGGAAAAACTGCGCCGCAGCGGCATCCGCAGCATAGATCCGGTGGTAGACATCACCAACTTCGTGCTGCTGGAATGGGGCCAGCCGATGCATGCCTTCGATCTGGCGACCCTCAACGGCAATATCAGCGTGCGCATGGCGGAGCAGGACGAAAAACTGACCCTGCTCGACGGTAATGAAGTCAGCCTGAACAGTGATACCCTGGTGATTGCCGACGAGAAGCAGGCTGTCGCCATGGCCGGCATCTTCGGTGGCGAAGCCACCGGTGTGACCGAAAACACCCGTGACGTATTGCTGGAATGCGCCTTCTTCAGCCCCCTGGCCATTACCGGCCGGGCGCGCAGCTACGGTCTGCACACCGACTCTTCCCACCGTTTCGAGCGCGGCGTCGATTATCAATTGCAGCACAAGGTGATGGAGCGGGCGACTGCGCTATTGCTGGACATCTGTGGCGGCGAAGCCGGCCCGGTAGTGGAAGCGCTCGCCGAGTCCGAACTGCCCCAGGCCAACACCGTGACCCTGCGTCATGCCAAACTGAATCGTCTGATCGGCATCGATATCGAAGCCGCCCAGGTAACCGATATGCTGGCCCGCCTGGGTCTGGATGTCACTACCACCGCCGACGGCTGGCAGGTCGTAGTGCCCAGCTATCGTTTCGACATCGCCATCGAAGAAGATCTGGTGGAAGAAGTGGCCCGCATCTACGGCTACAACAATATTCCCGATGTGGCCCCGGTGGCCGGTCTGACCATGTCTCGCCATCAGGAAGCCAGGCTGCCCCTGAACCGACTGAAAGATGCACTGGTGGATCTGGGTTATCAGGAAGCCATTACCTACAGCTTCGTGGATCCCGCTCAGCAGCAACGGTTGTTCCCGGGCGTCGATACCATGGTGCTGCCTAACCCGATCGCCGCCGACATGTCCGTGATGCGGGTGTCCCTGTGGCCGGGTCTGATCCAGGCGGCGGTCTACAATCAGAACCGCCAGCAGTCACGGCTGCGCCTGTTCGAACAGGGGCTGACCTTTGTACCGGACGAGGCCGCCGAAAACGGCGTGCGTCAGACCCCGGTACTGGCCGGTCTCTTGCTGGGCCCGGTAGTGGACGAGCACTGGGACATGGCCGGCAAGGGTGTGGACTTCTTCGACATCAAGGGTGATGTCGAAAGTCTGCTGGCCCTGAGCGCCAACGAATTGAGCTTCTCCTTTGCCCGTACCGACATCGGGGCCCTGCATCCGGGTCAGTCGGCAGCATTGCTACAACAGGGCCGGCAGGTTGGACTGCTCGGCGCCGTGCATCCGAGTCTGCTGCGCAAACTGGGGCTCAAGTCTCAGGCTTATGTGTTTGAAATCGAGCTGGCGGCCCTGACCGGACGCCGCGTGCCGGAAGCGGCCGAAGTGTCTCGTTTCCCCGCCAACCGCCGCGATTTGGCGCTGGTGGTCGATCAGTCAGTAGCCGCCGGCGATATCCTTGATTTAGCTAGGAAAGTTGGCGGAGATCAATTGGTTGGATTAAACTTGTTCGATGTATACCAAGGACAGGGTATTGCCGACGACAAGAAGAGCCTGGCGCTCAGCTTGGTGTTGCAGGATACCCACAGGACTTTGGAAGAAAAAGAAATTGCCGATACCGTGGCGCGTATTGTCTCGGCACTTTCTGACGAGTTTAGTGCTTCCTTGAGGGATTGATATGGCATTAACCAAGGCCGACATAGCAGAGCATCTGTTCACCGAGCTTGGCATGACCAAGCGTGATGCCAAAGACATGGTAGAGGCGTTTTTCGAAGAAATTCGTTCCTCACTGGAGCAGGGTGAACAGGTCAAGATTTCCGGTTTCGGTAATTTCGAGTTGCGTAACAAGGGCGAACGGCCCGGGCGCAACCCCAAAACCGGGGAAGACATTCCCATCTCGGCCCGGCGGGTAGTGACCTTTCGGCCCGGCCAGAAACTCAAGGCCCGGGTAGAAAAGGTACCACAGCTCGACGATTCAGAATAAAACCAAAGCCAGGCCCAGTGCCTGGCTTTTTCATATCTGAAACCTCTTGTGTCTTTCTCCTCACCTCTAACCCCTTACCCCTAACAATTCATTTAAGACTAAGGGCGGATTGGCCGCAGGGGATAGATGCTGTTAGCCTAGGCTCAGGATAAATTCAGCGAAGGGATGCGGACTGTGCGCAAAGGAAACATTGTTATTCTCACCGGGGCCGGTATCTCGGCCGAGTCGGGCATCAGGACCTTCAGGGCCAGTGACGGCCTGTGGGAGGAACATCATATCGAGGATGTGGCCACCCCGGAAGGCTATCAACGCGATCCTGAGTTGGTGCAGCGATTTTACAATGCTCGTAGAGAATTACTGCAGACTGTCGAGCCGAATGCCGCCCACCTTGCCCTGGCCCGACTGGAAGCCGAATGGCCGGGGCAGGTCACTCTGGTGACCCAGAATATCGACGATCTGCACGAACGCGCAGGCAGCAAGAATGTGCTGCACATGCACGGCGAGCTGCTCAAGGCCCGTTGTCCGCACTCCAATCAGACCATCGGCTGGACGGGCCCGCTGCACACCGCGGATCTGTGTCATTGCTGTCAGTTTCCCGAACCGCTCCGGCCCCATGTGGTGTGGTTCGGTGAAATGCCGCTGTTGCTGGATCATATCTATCAGGCGCTGAGTGAAGCCAGCCTGTTTATCGCCATCGGTACCTCCGGCAACGTCTATCCTGCCGCCGGTCTGGTACATGAAGCGGCGATGCATAACGCCCACACCGTCGAAATCAATCTGGAGCCCAGCCTGGTCAACAACCATTTTGACGAGCACCGTTATGGACCCGCCACCCTGAAGGTCGTCGATTATGTGGACGAACTGCTCAGCGGCCGAA
>JBFGZI010000055.1:0-10418 GCA_041586855.1 Oceanisphaera sp.
ATCCCGGCGCCCCCCTGCAGCCAGCGTATCTCATCACGCGCCTTGTCCAGGGTGGACAGTGCCAGGCGCGCCCGGGTCAGCAACCTCTTGCCCGCGGGCGTGAACTCGACCCCACGATAACTGCGGACCAGCAGCTGGGCCCCCAGGTCGGCCTCCAGTTCGCGCAAGGCCTTGGTCAAGGCACTCTGACTAAGGTGTAGCGCCCTGGCCGCACCGCGAATCGACCCTTCTTCGGCTACTTTTATCAAGGCCCTGAGCTGATGATCTTTCATATAAAGTGATTACCTCAGGTTGTCACCAGTCAATATTCGTTGCCTTTACACTATCACTTACGGCTGACACCATTGCGCACTACGAATTAAAAACCATGTCAGCCGGTGAATATTATGACAGTGAACCCAGACGTTAAACCAGGTCTCGAACAGATGAAGGACTGGCGACGCCAGATCCATCAGCACCCGGAGCTGGGCTTTGAAGAGTTCGCCACCAGCCAACTGGTGGCGGAACGACTCCGCGAATGGGGATACGAAGTCCACACGGGCATCGCGGTCACCGGCGTGGTAGGGGTACTGCGCTGGGGAGAGGCACCGGGACCACGCCTGGGTCTGCGTGCGGATATGGATGCCCTGCCCATTCAGGAAGCCACCGGGCTGCCCTGGGCCAGCCAGGTGGCAGGCAAGATGCATGCCTGTGGTCATGATGGCCATACCGCCATTCTGCTGGGCGTCGCCGACGTCATGGCGCGCCGGCACCGTGAACAGGGACTCCCTGGCAGCGGCACCCTGACCCTGATTTTCCAGCCCGCCGAAGAACTGGGCGGTGGCGGCGGCGCTCAGCGCATGCTTGAAGAAGGGCTGTTTGAACGCTTTCCCTGCGATGCACTCTTTGCCCTGCATAACTTCCCCGGCATTCCCGTGGGTCAACTCTGCTTTCGCGCCGGTGCCTTCATGGCGTCCTCGGATGCGGCCAAACTGACCTTTATCGGCAAGGGAGGCCATGGTGCCCTGCCGCAGCTGGCCCAGGACCCCACCCTGCCGGCGGCCGCCACCGTGCTGGCACTGCAGAGCATAGTGGGACGCAATGTAGACCCCAATCTCGTCTCGGTGATCAGCGTCGGCCGCATGCAGGCAGGCACCTCCGCCAACGTGATCCCCAACACCGCCGAGCTGGAACTCACCATTCGCACCCTGGACCCCGAGGTGCGCAACACCCTGGAGCGCCGTATTCGCACCCTGGCCCGGTCACAGGCCGAAGCATTCGATTGCCGTTGCGATATCGACTACCAGCGCGGCTATCCGGTGCTGATGAACGATCCGGAGGCCACCCAACTGGCGGTCGACACGGCCCGGGAGCTGTTCGGTGACGACCGCGTCGAGGCGCCCACCGCGCCCCTGACCGGCAGTGAAGACTGTGCCTACTTCCTGGAGCAGGTGCCCGGCTGCTACTTCCTGGTCGGCAACGGCGACAACGGCCATGAATCCGGCGCCAGGCTGGGACCCTGCAGCCTGCACAACCCCCATTACGACTTCAACGACGACTGCATGGAGGCGGCCGCCACTTTTCTGGTGAGCCTGATATCGCGTTATTTCTCCCGGCAGACCCCGCTTGAAGAATAACGCCCTCTTTCATTACTGTTTGTAAACATATCAGGAAAACAATATGAGCCAACAACAGCCTCATCCCCGCGCCGGATCCAATGTCACCAGACGAGGATGGTTTAGCGAATTCCCCGATCCCATGGTGCTTATCTTCATGGTGCTGGTCGCTGTCTACCTGCTGACCTTCATTATTCCGGCCGGCGAGTTCGCACGAGAAGTCGTGGATGGCAGAAGCCGGGTCATTTCCGGCTCCTTCCAGCTGATTACCGAGACGGCCCCGCTGCACTTCTTCGAGCTGTTCCTGGCCATTCCCCAGGGCATGGTCAATGCCTCCCAGTTCCTGTTTATCGTGTTTATCGCCGGCGGCCTCTTTCATGTAATGCAGAGCACGGGCGCACTGGAAAACCTGGTCGGCGTTGCCGCCAACAAGGTCGGTGTCGGTGCCGGCAACAACACCAGAAGCCGTAATCTGATCATAGTGCTGGGTACCTTTATCTACGGCTTTTTCGGCGTGGCCGTAGGCGGTGAAAACAATATTGCACTGGTGCCCGTGGGCGTGCTGGTGGCCTCCGCCATCGGCTGCTCGCGACTGGTCGGCGTGACCATGGCCGTTGGCGGCATCGGCATCGGCTTTGCCCTGTCACCGATCAGTCCCTATACCGTGGGTGTGGCCCAGAGTATTGGTGAGCTGCCGCTGTTCTCGGGCTGGGAGCTGCGTACCCTGATGGTGCTGGCTTCGCTGGCCATGCTGTCGGCCTATATCTGCCTGCGCGTGGTCAAGATGGAATTCCATGACGATCAACCGGTCGAGATGAGCAAGCCATTGCATGAATACCGGCTGTCACGTCAGGATCTGATCATTCTCGGCATCTTCCTGACCGGATTGGCCACCCTGCTGACCGGTGTGTTCACCCGTGGCTGGTACATCAAGGAAATTACCGCCATCTTCCTGATAATGGCGATAGTGATCGGCTTTGCGGCGGGCATGAGTGCCAACCAGCTGGTCAAGCGAATGATGGAAGGGGCGGCCTCGGTCACCTCGGGCGCGCTGGTGATTGGCCTGGCGGCCTCGATCCCGGTCATTTTGAAGGACGCCCAGGTCATTGACACCATCGTCAAATCGCTGAGTTCCATTATGGAAGGTATGCCTGTGGCTCTGGCCGCCGTGGTGACCAGCATTATTCAGGGGGTGATCAACCTGTTCATTCCCAGTGGCTCTGCCCAGGCCCTGATCACCATGCCGATACTTATCCCGCTGGCCGATCTTATCGGCATGAGCCGGCAGTTGATGGTCACGGCGTTTCAAGTTGGCGATGGCCTGACCAACCTCTTCATTCCCACCGCCGGCGGCATTCTGGCCATGCTGGCCCTGGGCCGGGTGTCCTACGCCCAGTGGTTGCCGGTCATTCTGCCCATCATGGTGCTCATCTACGCATTCTGCTGGGTAATGATGGTGGCCGCAGCCTACCTGGGCTACTGAACCATTAGGCCCACGTAAATAACATAAATAAAGAGTGATCTGGTAGAAACCAATACGAGGAAGCGGATACGCTCTGGTGGGAATGGCGGCACAGCCTGAGCCCGGTCAGCCATTATTCAGGCGGCTGGTGGGGAGACGGCTCTTCCGGTGCGCTATGGACTAACGGGCTGGCCAGCACCTTATCGATACGATGGCCGTCCAAATCGACGACTTCCAGCCGCCAGCCTTCCCAGTCCTGGTGCTCCCCGGTGGCAGGTATCCGGCCCGCCAGCCAGAGCAGCAGGCCGCCCAGGGTGTGATAGCGTCCCTCTTCGTCCCCGGGCAGGCGTTTTATGCCCAGCCTGTCCTGCAATTCATCTAGCGGCAGCAGGCCGTCGAGCAGCCAGGAGCCGTCCTTTCGCTGCTTCGCCCATGCATCCGTCGGATCCGGTGAATGAAATTCACCGGCCATGGCTTCCAGCAGATCCTGCTGCGTTATCAGGCCAAGGACATCGCCATATTCATCCACGACGAACACCATACGCACCGCCGACTGGCGAAATTGCGCCAACAGCTGCATGCCGGTTTGCGATTCCGGAACGAAAACCGGAGGCTCCAGCAATGCATCCAGGGTAAAAGACGAGTCTGTGAGTTGCTGGCGTAGCAGTTGCCTGGCCGTCGCCACTCCCAGCACATCCTGGATATCGCCCCGGCACACCGGAAAGCAGGAGTGCTCGGATACACTGATCCGCTGCATGTTGACCGCCATGGGTTGCTCCAGATCCAGGAACACAATATCGCTGCGGGGGGTCATCAGCGATAGCAGCTGCCGGTCATCCAGACGAAATATCTTGCGTACCATGTCGTGTTCGTAGGGCTCAATGACGCCGCTGCGCGTGCCTTCGGCCAGCACGGCGTCAATATCCTCTTCGGTCAGGCCGTTGCCGTCTTCGATCCGGCGGCCCAGCAGCCGCAGCACCACTTCTGTTGACCTGGACAGCAGCCAGACAAAGGGGCGGGACAACAACGCCAGCCATAACACGGGTAGGGCCAGGCGACGGGCAATGGTTTCCGCATTGAGCTGGGCAAGCCGTTTGGGCACCAGCTCGCCCACCACAATTGACAGGTAGGTGATACCGGCCACCACGATGGCCGTGGCGCTGACGGTACTGGCCCCCTGGGGTAGTCCAGCTTGCTGAAGTGTCAAGGCAAGCGGTTCGGCCAGTGCCGCTTCTCCGACAATGCCATTGAGAATACCGATGGCGGTAATACCTATCTGTACCGTCGACAAAAACTGGGTCGGTTCCCGACCCAGTCGAAGCGCGGCCTGCGCCGAACGATCCCCCTCATCTGCCAGCCGCTGAAGGCGGCTTTTGCGGGCGGTCACCAGGGCGATTTCCGCCATGGCGAACAGGCCGTTCAGCAGGATCAGGACAACGAGCAGTGCTATCTCCATGGGCTGACCCACCATTAACGGTTACGGGGTGGACGAGGGAGCCAAGCGATGCCAGATCCTCAAGCCCAGTTTGGCGGTTTCATCCAGCAGCAGAACACTGGAGGCGACCAGGGTACAGAGTAACCACTGAGTACCGGTGAGGGCCTCGGTGCCAAATACCTGCTGTAACGGAGACCAGTGCACCACCAGCCATTGCAGGATCAGTACCGCCGCCAACGCCAGCCACAGTTTTCCATTCGACAGAAAGTGACGATTAAAGGCCGATCCCTGCTCTGCCCGGGCATTGAACACATTGAAAAGCTGGTACAGCACAAAGGTGGTGAACGCCAGGGTGCCCGCCAGCGAAGGCGAGCCCAGGCTCAGCCCATACGTCAGCATGACCAGAGTGCCCACCATCATGGTGATTCCGTACAGCAGCAGTTTGCCCAGGCGACGGCCCGACAAGATCTGAGTGCCCGGAGTGCGGGGGACCTCACGCATAAGGCCGGGACGGGGCGGCTCCACCCCCAGGGTCATGGCGGGCGGGCCATCCATGATGATGTTGATCCACAGCAGCTGAATGGCGGTGAAGGGCATGGGGAGGCTCAACAGGGTGGCGGTGAGCACGGTGAAAATGGCGGCGATATTGGTGGATAGCTGGAAGCGCACGAACTTGACGATATTGTCATAAATGGTGCGACCTTCCTCTATGGCCTGAACGATAGTGGAAAAATTGTCGTCGGTCAGCACCAGGGTCGCAGCTTCCTGAGTGACGGCGGTGCCGGTCATGCCCATGGCCACGCCAATGTCCGCCGCCTTGAGGGCCGGGGCGTCGTTAACGCCGTCCCCGGTCATGGCGGTGATATGACCACCCGCCTGCAAGGCCCGGACAATCTTCACCTTGTGCTGGGGCGAAACCCGGGCAAATACCGTCACCTCATCGACACGGCGGGCCAGCTCGGCATCGTTCATGCCATCCAGCTCGGCACCGGACAATACGTCTCCGGCCAGGCCCAGCTCCCGGGCAATGGCCGCTGCCGTAGCCTTGTGATCGCCGGTGATCATTTTGACCTGTATCCCCGCTTCCTGGCACCGGGTGATGGCCTCGGCGGCCTCCGGACGGGGCGGGTCCATCAGCCCAACCATCCCCAAAAAGGTCCAGTCACCAACCCAGCACCACAAATCCGCCCTGGGATCAAAGTCGCGGGCCACAATCTCCCGCTCGGCCACGGCCAGCACCCGCAGGGCCTGTCCGGCGAGGTAATCGTTTTCCCGCATGATGGTGCTCGTCTCTGCGTCGCTTAATGGCCGGGGGCCATCTGCAAGCCGCCAGTGACTGGCATGGCTGAGTAGCACGTCCGGCGCGCCCTTGATGTACATGACCACCTTGTCGCCCCGATGATGAAAGGTCGCCATGAACTTGTGGCCGGAATCAAAGGGGATTTCGGCCAGACGAGGGGCATACTCCTGTTCCCGTAGCGGATCTAGCCCCCCCTTCTGGGCCAGTACATAAAGCGCTCCCTCGGTCGGATCGCCAATCAGCTGTCCGTCACGGACCCGGGATTCGGTACACAGTGCCATGGGAGGCAGCATGGCGTCCGGCGCCGGACCCTCCTGAGCGAGGATCTCGCCCTCATGGTGATAACCCTGCCCTGTCACCGTGAAGCGGTGGTCTGCATACCAGCCTGCCCGGGCGGTCATCTGGTTGAGCGTCAGGGTGCCGGTCTTGTCGGTGCAGATCACTGTGGTTGCCCCCAGGGTTTCGACGGCGGCGAGTTTTTTCAGAATGGCTTTTTTGCGCGCCATGCGCCACATGCCGATGGCCAGGGTGATGGTGACCACGGCCGGCAGCCCTTCGGGTACGGCGGCGACAGCCAGGGCCACCGAGGTCATGGCGGCTTCGGCCCAGGGCGTACCGCGCATCAGAGCCATCGCAAAAATAACCACCACCACCACACCGGCAATGGCGGCCAGACGTTTACCCAGCCGGTCCAGTTGCTGTTGCAGCGGGGTTTCCCCTTCCGAGGCCTGGGCAATCAGCGAGGCGATACTGCCCATTTCGGTGTGCATGCCGGTGGCGATGACCAGCATTTCTCCCCGGCCCCGGCTAACGGTGGTGTTCATGTACAGCATGTTGCAGCGTTCGCCCAACGGCAGTTCGTCCTGCTCCAGTCGGTCGGCAAATTTACCGGTGGGCAGGGATTCCCCGGTGAGGGCAGCCTCCTGCACTTCCAGGGCGTGGGCCGCCAGTACCCGGCCATCGGCCGGAACCTGATCCCCCGCCTCCAGCAGAACCAGATCACCAGGCACCAACTCGGCGGTGGCCAGTTCCTGCACCTGGCCATTACGCCTGACCCTCGCTTTGGGCACCAGCATTCCCTTAAGGGCTGCCAGCGTTTTCTCGGCCCTGTGTTCCTGATGAAAACCCAGAGCGGCATTGAACAATACAACCAGCAGAATGACCACCGCATCCTTGAGATCACCGATAACCCAGGCCAGGGCGGCGGCAAACAGCAGCACCAGCACCAGGAATCCTCTGAATTGATCGAGGAACTTCAACCATAGTGATCTGGGTTTGGCTTCATCGAGACGGTTTTCACCATGCTCGGCAAGCCGTTGTGCGGCCAGCGGCTGGCTGAGGCCCTGATGACGGTCGCTAGAGAGTTCCGTCACCGCCTGTTCTGCGCTCAGGCGGTGCCAACGGAGCGTGTTGACGGTCATGCTGGCTGCGTCTCCTTAAACCAATAGCGATGGGATTGATAGTGTGTACTACTGCATCACAAGTTACCATGCGCGCAGGTTCAATACCTTGACAGAATAGGGATATGGAGGGGTAGGCTATGGAAGAGCGGCAGTTGAGTCGAGGGGGAATTTTTCTGATGTAGGAGATGGGGGAGTATTCTCGAAAACCGATAATTGGCTCGAACTCAAAGTGTCTAAATGTAGGAATAAAACAACGGAATTATTTTGTTATGAGTGTAATTTTCAATTTTATGTCGACTGATACTGAAAAGCCATGTCAGCTTATTGTGGGAACTACGTCTGGAAATTGGAGGTGACCGCCGCCAGCCACATCCCGGCACTCAGAGGTTCCTGCTTTGGTTGCTCCCTTCCGGGCCTGGCCTGGTAAACAAGATTCTGATGCGAGAGGACCAACGGGGTCACCATCGAAGAAAGGCCAGTGTAGCAAAGATTTGTTTGATTGCAATAAGTCACTGACTGTTTGCGGGTTTATTGATCAATCAGGGAGAGGTGAGGGGTGAAGCGTGAGGAGTGAGGAGTGAGGGGAGACTGCTCCCCTCACTGTGTCGTTAAAACGGGAATATCAGCGGTACCAGAGTGACGACCCCGGCCGAATACAGCAGGCTGATCGGCAGCCCCGCCTTCAGGTAATCCACCATACGATAGCGCCCCGGCGAGTAGACCATCAGGTGGGTCTGGTAACCGAACGGGATGATAAAACAGGCACTGGCGCCAAAAGCCACCGCCATGATGAAGGGCATGGGATCGGCGCCAAAGGCGCTGGCGGTCGAGAGCCCGATGGGAAACACCAGAGCGGCGGCGGCATTATTGGTCACCACTTCGGTGAGGATCAGTGTAATCACAAACACCCCGATAAAGGCGCCGTACACCCCATAACCGTTGCAGACACTGCGTACCGCGTCGGCCACCAGCTGGGCTCCGCCCGAGCTTTCCAGCGCCTTGGCCACGGTAAGTGCCGAGCCGATGATCAGCCACAGCTCGAACGGAAAACGCCGGCGCAGCTCGCTCAGGGTCAGAATGCGCGTCACCAGCAGCGCCGCCAGCAACACCAGCAGGCCGTTCAACAGCGGAACCAACCCTGCCGCCGCCAGGGCAATGACCACGCCAAAGCCACAAAAGGCCAGCAGGCTCTGGCTCTTGCGCAACTTGGGCCGCTGCAGTGTGCCGCTTATCACGTGAAAGTTGCGGTCTATGTTGCGTTGATCGGTAAAGTCCGGCCCCACCGCCAGCAGCAAGCTGTCGCCCACCCGCAGCGGTATCAGTCCCAGCTTGCCGGTCAGCCGGCGTTGGCCACGGCGAATGCCGACCACGCCGGCGTTGAACAGGGTGCGAAAGTCCACCTCGCGCAGGGTACGATTGGCCAGCTCCGACTCATGGCCGATGACCACCTCGACCAAGTTGGAGGCCAGCAGCCCATCCACGCCGTTACCGAACAGCTGCAAGCCGGGAAAGCGCTGCAACGTCTGCACCTTTTCCACTTCGCCGGTAAACACCAGCACATCCCCCTGCTGCAGCACTTCGTCCGGCGACACCGGACTGAGCAGCCGATCGTGGCGCAATATTT
Source organism: Oceanisphaera sp. (assembly GCA_041586855.1). GTDB lineage: Bacteria > Pseudomonadota > Gammaproteobacteria > Enterobacterales > Aeromonadaceae > Oceanimonas. The sequence continues at coordinate 8,820 of JBFGZI010000055.1, forward strand.
CCAGCAGAAACAGCCCGTTCAGGTTACGCAACTGGTTATCTTCAATGCTTTTTCCAATCAGCGGCGAGTCGGCCATGACCTGGGCTTCCAGAAAGTAGGACTGGGGCGTTTCCTGATCCTGCACCCGGTTTTGCGGCAACAGGCGGGCACTGAACATCAGCCCCAGAATACAGATCAAGGCCACCGGCAAGCCCACCAGGGTGAAATGAAACATGCCCAGCGGCGGCAAACCGGCGTTGATGACAAAAGAGTTCACCACCAGGTTGGTAGAGGTGCCCACCAGGGTGGTCACACCGCCCAGGATGGAGGCGTAAGACAACGGGATCAGCAGTCGTGAGGCCGGAATATAACGTTGCCGGGAAATCACCCCCAGAAAGGAACCCACCACGGCGGTGTTGTTGAGAAAGGCGGAAAGAAAGGCCGTCAACCCCATCAACCGCAGGCTGGCCATGGACTCGCGGCCCTTGAGCAGGGTGTCCGATACCCTGTCCAGCAGGGGCGAACGCTCCAGCGCCAGCGACACCAGCATCAACACCAGCAGGGTGATCAAGGCCGGATTGGAAAAACTGGTGAGCAGGGCCTGTTGTTCGGTCACCCCGAACAGGACATAGCCTACCGCCCAGCTGGTAAACAGCACCGCCGGTGGCACTCGTCCCTGGATCAGCAGGGCCAACAAGGCGCCAATTGATGCTAATACCAAATATGCTGACATATATAACCACTCGCTCTTTAGCAGGGCTATCATTGTAACCATATATCAAATAAACTGGATATATAGATCATTTATAACATTTGGTTATTAGCATAATCATAATTGAGAGCGGTATCACAATGAATCTGACGCATCTGCAACGGCTGGAAGCCGAAAGTATCCACATCATGCGGGAAGTAGTGGCAGAGGCCGACAACCCGGTCATGCTCTACTCCATCGGTAAAGACAGCGCCGTGATGCTGCATCTGGCCATGAAAGCCTTTTACCCGTCCCTTCCCCCCTTCCCGCTGCTGCATGTGGACACGCGTTGGAAGTTTCGCGAAATGTACGAGTTCCGCGACCAGATGGTAGAGAAGCTGGGCATGGACTTGCTGGTGCATGTGAACCCCGAGGCCATCGAGAAAGACATCAACCCCTTCACCCACGGCTCCGCCGTTCATACCGACATTACCAAGACCGAGGGCCTGAAGCAGGCGCTGGACCAGTACGGCTTCGACGCCGCCTTTGGTGGTGCCCGCCGGGATGAAGAAAAGTCCCGCGCCAAGGAGCGCATCTTCTCTTTCCGTACCGAGCAGCACCGCTGGGACCCTAAAAACCAGCGCCCTGAGCTGTGGAAGCTGTATAACGCCCGCAAGCAAAAGGGCGAGTCGATTCGGGTGTTCCCGCTGTCTAACTGGACCGAGCTGGATATCTGGCAGTATATCCACCTGGAAAACATTCCCATTGTGCCGCTGTATTACGCGGCCAAGCGCCCGGTAGTGGAGCGCGACGGCACCCTGATCATGGTGGATGACGAGCGCATGCCGCTGAAAGAAGGCGAAGTGCCGATGATGAAAAACGTGCGCTTCCGTACCCTGGGTTGTTATCCGCTGACCGGTGCCGTGGAG
>JBFGZI010000056.1:0-10293 GCA_041586855.1 Oceanisphaera sp.
AAGATCGGCGTCAGCCGGTTCTTCAGCCGCAGCAGCTCGCCCAGCTCCAGCTCGTCACAGAAGGTAAACTGCGGAATGGTCAGCGAGGCCGTCATCTGCCGGGCCATGGTGGCGGCGATACCACCGAGGGGAACACAGTGCAGCCCGGTACTGTCGTCGCTTTGCTCCGGCTCGACCGGCAAGGGACTGGCGGCTGGCTCTTGTTTTCGCTCCGCCAGATAGACTGCTATGTCTTCCTTGTAGACCCGCCCCTTGTCACCGGACCCCGGTACCTGACTCAAATCCAGACCCTGCTCACGCGCCAGTCGGCGCACCGCCGGGCTGGCCACCGCCTTGCCTTCGGCCGACACCGGCGCGACCGGCGACTCCCGCGATGCTCGCTCGCGAGTGGGAGCAACCGGCTCGGGCTCGGGCCTGGTTTCCGGTTTGGATACGGGTTCACGCACCGAGACCGACTCCGGTATCTCGGGCGGCGACTCGGCATCGGCGTCTTCCGTCACCTCCATTTCAAACAGCGGTGCATGCACCCGGGCCATCTTGCCCCTGGCCACATAAAGCCGACTGATGATGCCACTGTGCATCGCCGGTATCTGCACCAGCGCCTTGTCGGTCATCACATCACAAATTGCCTGATCCTCGACAACCCTTTCTCCCTCCTCCACCAGCCACTCCACCAGCTCGCATTCCACTATGCCTTCACCGATATCCGGCAGATAAAAGTCCTGCTTCATGCGGCCCCCTAGAAGTTTAATGTGCGCACTATGGCGGCATGGATCTTCAGATGATCCGCCATGTATTCCTTTTCCAGCGCCAACGGGTAAGGGGTATCCAGGCCGCATACCCGGGCGATGGGGCTTTCAAGGTACAGAAAACAGCGTTCCTGAATAGTGGCGGCGATTTCGCCGGCAAAGCCGCCGGTGAGCGGTGCCTCGTGACTGATCACCAGGCGGCCGGTTTTGAGTACCGACGCCACCACCCGGTCCGTATCCCAGGGCAGTATGCTGCGCAGGTCAATAAGCTCGCAGGAAATGCCGTCCTGCTCGGCCAGCGCCGCCGCCCTGGCCAGCATCTCCATCTGGGCCCCCCAGGCCAGCAGCGTGACGTCTGTTCCTTGCTGCACCACCTCGGCCTCGCCCAGAGGCACTTCATAGTAGCCTTCATCCACCTCGCCCACGGCGGCGCGGTACAGCCGCTTGGGCTCCATGAACAGCACAGGATCCGGGCTGGCAATGGCGGCCAGCAGCAGCCCCTTGGCCTGGGCCGGATCCCGCGGTATCACCACCCTCAGCCCCGCCGTGTGGGCGAAGTAGGCTTCCGGTGACTGGCTATGGTAATGACCCCCGCTGATGCCCCCCCCATAAGGGGTGCGGATCACCAGGCCGCCTACATCGAACTGGTTGCCGGAGCGATAGCGGTATTTGGCGGTTTCGTTGATGATTTGATCGAAGGCCGGGTAGATGTAGTCGGCAAACTGAATTTCGGCCACCGGCTTCAGCCCCCTGGCCGCCATGCCATTGGCAAAACCTATGATGCCCTGTTCGGTAAGGGGAGTATTGAAGCAGCGGCGTTTGCCGTACTTGTCCTGCAGCTTGCTGGTGGCCCGAAAGACGCCGCCGAAATGGCCGACATCCTCACCGAAACAGACCACGGCTTCGTCTCGCGCCATCGCCAGATCCAGGGCATGGTTGATGGCCTGCAACATGTTCATTTCCGCCATTATTCAAACCTCCCCGCCGTCAGCGGATAGGCATCCGGAAATTGCCGGACATGGGCCTTCAGTTGTTCGAGCTGTTCCCGCAGCGCCGGCGTCGGCTCGGCATAGACATCGCCAATCAGGGTGTCGATATGAGGCTTGGGGAACTGTTCGGCGTCTTTCAATGCCTCCAGTACCTCCTGACGCAGGGCGTCGGTGGCAATCTGATCGGCCGCCTCGTCCAGCCAATCCTTGTGCTGCAACCACAGGCGGTAACGGGCGATGGGATCCTGCTTGCGCCAGCGTTCCTCCTCTTCCCGGGAGCGATAGCCGCTGGGATCGTCGGAAGACGAATGGGCGCCCAGCCGATAGGCGATGGCTTCCACCAGCACCGGCTCCTGCTGCTCCAGCACCAGCTTGCGGGCCAGACGGGTCGCCTCGTATACCGCCAGCGCATCGGCGCCGTCTACCCGAATCGCCTGCATACCGTAGCCTACAGCCCGGCAGGCGATGCCGTCACCGATAAACTGCTCGTTGGCGGGGGTTGAGATGGCATAACCGTTGTTACGACAGAAAAAAATCACCGGCGCCTGCAGCACGGCCGCCATGTTCAGGCCGGCATGAAAGTCCCCTTCCGATGCCGCCCCCTCACCGAAATAGCAGAGCGTAATATTGTTTTCCCCCCGCAGTTTCTGGCCATAGGCGTACCCGCTGGCCTGGGGGATCTGGGTGCCGAGCGGAGAGGAGATGGTCATGAAGTGAAGATCACGACTGCCGTAGTGCACCGGCATCTGCCGACCCTTGCCCAAATCCTGTTCGTTGGACAGCAACTGGTTCATGAACTGGGTCAGTCTGAAGCCCCGGTAACGCAGTGCACCCTGCTCCCGGTACTGGGCCATGATCATGTCCTTCCGATCCAGGGCGGCGGCGCTGGCCACTGTGCTGGCTTCTTCTCCCAGACACTGCATATAGAAGCTGATCCGCCCCTGGCGCTGGGCCGCCAGCATGCGCTCGTCCAGAATACGGATAAACAGCATGCTCTCGTATATTTTCAGGGCCGTGTCCCGATCCAGCACCGGCGGCGAGGCGCCGGGAAAGAGGCTGCCGTCTTCCTGCAAAATACTGAGGGTGGGAATGCTGAGAGCCTGAGCACCGGTAAACTGAGCCTGGTGCACCCTGAAGGCGGTGGTATTGCTCGGATTGGTCATGCGTCACTCCCATCATTGGCCGGGTGATGCTGGAAACGAGGCCAAACTCATATCTTCATGGCCGCTTGATATGCCGCCAATTATAACACCTGGTTAACAGTCTGCCGGACAGGCCTGCCCCGGATACGATGCCGCCGTCATGACCACCCCTCGTTACAGGCCAGAACAAAAAAAAAGCAGCCCGGAGGGCTGCTTGAAACGAGGTGGATCTTGTTGGTATTTTTATTTGTTAATAATTGGGTAATACACATCCTCAGATGTTTTCGAACTGCCCCATGGTGTTGTCTTTACCGCCGGCCTTCAGCGCCGCTTCACCGGCAAAAAATTCCTTGTGATCATCACCGATGTTGGAGCCGGCCATGTCCTGATGCTTGACGGTGGCGATACCCTGGCGGATTTCCTTGCGCTGAACCCCGGCCACATAGGCCAGCATGCCTTCTTCACCGAAGTAGCCCTTGGCCAGGTTGTCGGTAGACAACGCCGCCGTGTGGTAGGTCGGCAGTGTGATCAGGTGGTGGAAGATACCGGCTTCGCGGGCGGCGTCGCGCTGGAAGTTGGCAGTCCACTCATCAGCCTGCTTGCCCAGTTCGGAGTTGTCGTAGTCAGCACTCATCAGCCTGGCGCGGTCATAGCCGGACAGATCCTTGCCCTCGGCCTGCCATGCATCGAATACCTGCTGACGGAAGTTCAGGGTCCAGTTGAAGGACGGGCTGTTGTTGTACACCAACTTGGCATTGGGCACCACTTCACGGATGCGGTTGACCATGGCGGCAATCTGGCCCACATGAGGTTTCTCGGTTTCGATCCACAGCAGGTCGGCGCCATTCTGCAGGCTGGCGATGCAATCCATCACCACCCGGTCTTCACCAGAGCCTTCCTTGAACTGGAACAGACCGGAGGCCAGCCGCTTGGGCTTGACCAGCTTGCCATTCTGCTTGATCACCACGTCACCGTTGTTGATGTCATCGGCGCTGTTAATCACATCGCCATCGATGAAGCTGTTGTACTGATCACCCAGGTCGCCCGGCTCGTTGGTCACCGCAATCTGCTTGGTCAGACCGGCGCCGAGGGAGTCGGTACGGGCCACGATAACACCGTCATCCACGCCCAGCTCCAGGAACGCCAGCCGTACCGCGTTGATCTTGGCGAGGAAATCGGCGTGCGGCACCGTGACCTTGCCGTCCTGGTGGCCACACTGCTTCTCGTCGGACACCTGGTTTTCAATCTGGATGCAGCAGGCACCCGCTTCAATCATCTGCTTGGCCAGCAGGTAGGTTGCCTCGGCGTTACCGAAACCGGCGTCTATGTCGGCGATAATCGGCACTATATGAGTTTCGTGGTTGTCGATCCGGGCTTCGATGTCCTTGATCCTGGCGCTGTCTCCCGCCTTCTGGGCTTCTTCCAGGTCGCGGAACAAATGGTTCAGTTCCCAGGAGTCGGCCTGACGCAGGAAGGTATACAGCTCTTCAATCAGGCCGGAAACCGCGGTTTTCTCGTGCATGGACTGATCCGGCAGCGGGCCGAATTCGGAGCGCAGGGCCGCCACCATCCAGCCGGACAGATACAGATAGCGGCGCTTGGTGCTGTTGAAATGCTTCTTGATGGAAATCATCTTCTGCTGACCGATAAAACCGTGCCAGCACCCCAGCGACTGGGTGTACTGGGAAGTATCCCGGTCGTAGTTGGCCATGTCTTCACGCATGATTTTTGCGGTGTATCTGGCAATATCGAGACCTGTCTTGAATTTGTTCTGGGCGCGCATACGGGCGGCATGTTCCGGCTTAATGGCGCTCCAGGTCGGGTTTTGCTTGATCAAAGAGGTGAGTGCATCAACTTCGCTTGCGTATGGCATAGTCTCGGTCCTGTTCTGTCAGATTGAGGTTCTCTTTTCAGAGCCTGTTCACTTCCCTGTCACACCTGCAAACCGGATAACAAGGATGCAGATTGCCGGTGTTGAGCAGTGGTCTTTTCATTTTGCTCCGCAACTAACGCTTGTTTCTTTGTCGGTGCAGGCCGAGCTCTATTGCACTGCCTGCCCTGTTTTAGTTTCCGTTTGTTCTGCGCTGCGGTACGACTATTAAGTTGCGTAAAAAACCAGGAAAGATCAAGTTGTAATTTCACAAAAACACAACATAAATCACACAATCAGCCAAACATGAAACTAAAGTATGATAGTCAGAAAGCCCGTTATTACTGGACTAAAGAAGAAGTAGGTTTGGACCAAGACATCAAATGAGTAATTAAATTACGAAATAAAAATTCACAATCAACAACTTTCCCCGATGTAACTCCAACGTTTAAGATACCGATCTTTCTTTAATTAAAGGCGAGTTAAGCACTATTTTCCCAAGGTATCATGCAGGACAGAGAAATCAGCACCCTTAAATTTTGCGATCGCAAAAAAAAGAAGCTATGACCATATCTCAGATACAAGAAAGCGTGAATTGTCGTTTTTTATCATTTTCATCAGTGAGGGGTGAGGAGGAGTGAGGGGTGAGGGGTGAGGGGTGAGGCTATAGCAGTTGTTTGCCTCACCCCTCACGATTTTTTCATCACTTAAGCAGCTGGGACTTCAGGTTGGGTGGTACGCCCTTGATGGTCAGGGTATCGGTGGCAGCATCGTACTGAATCCGCTCGCCCATCAGCTTCTGATCGAAGCTGATGGTCAGGCCGCCGCCGGAGCCGACGTATTTGGTCAGCCCCTTGAGGGCCGATCTGTCCACCGGAAACTTGTCTTCCAGCTGGTATTCCTCGCTGACAAACTGATAGAAGTCCAGATCGTCGTCGGTGCCCAGCTCCGCCGACAGCTCGCGCAGCTCCAGCTCCTCGCCTTCTTTCAATTGCTCGCGGCAGTACTTGCTGACCAGCGCCTTGCTCTCCAGCTTTTCTTCCGTGCTGAGCTGACGGGACTCGCAGAACTCGTCCACCGCCTTCAGCAGGCCCTGGCTCTGGGCCTTGGGATCCATGCCTTCGACGCAGGACAGAAAATTCAGGAAGAAATCCGACACCTTGCGGCCGGCCCGGCCCTTGATGAAGGAGAAATAGCGATGAGAGTCGGGCCGGCTCTGCAGCTCGGTCAGATCCAGCCGCGCCGCCAGCTGCATCTTGCCCAGATCCAGATAACTGGCCTGACTGACTTCCAGCTTTTCGGTCACGGTCACGCTGTCTTTGTTGTCCAGCAGGGCGATCAGCAGATAGTGGGCGCCCAGCCACTGGTAGCGCACAAACAGCAAGACGCCCTGCTCGCTCATGTCCAGCCGCTTCAGCTCGGCTAGCAGCCGCTCGGCCGCCTGATGGGTAAAGGCGGCAAAGCTCAGGCTTTGATCTTCGACTCGCCGCACCAGGTCGCGAAAACCGCTGTCGTCCTCGTTGAAATAACCGAATACCTTGCCGGCCTTGGTGTTGTAGATATGGTGCAGCTCGCCCATCAATTGATTAACCGCCGGCCCCGTAGCCAGCTCCTGCTCTCTGGTGGCCAGCTGGGTCTGGCCCTGCTCATCCAGAAAAAGGGAGTGTACTATGATGTGTTCGATGTCCAGGCTCATAACAGATTGCCGTAGAGTTGCCAGAAGGGGTGGGGTATTATAGTCGTCCTGTTACCAAGTTACATGATTGAACGCCCATGCCTGTTATTTCCAAGTACGATAAACAATTTGATCAACTACTGAGCGAGCTGGAAGCCGTGATGGACAAACATCTGGCACCGGCCGATCTGCGGTTGATGGTGCTAGGTAACCTGGCCACCCATATCATCAATCATCAAATTGCCCCGGGGCAGCGTAAAGCCATTGCCGACAAGTTCGCCAAGGTGCTGACATCCTCGATCGACACCCAGAAAGGGGCTCACTAAGAGCCCTTTTGTTAATAGAAACCGCTGAATTATGCTCGAAACCGGTAATCTCTATCGCGACAATGTCTCTCGTCTGATCGGCTGGGGCCACTGGCTGGTGTTTTTCAATATCCTGCTCGCGCTGCTGGTTTCGAGTCGTTATCTGTTGATCGCCGGCTGGCCCGACACCCCTCTGGGTATCGGCTACATGCTGACAAGCTGGGTCGGCCATTTCGCCTTTCTGAGCTTCTTTACCTATCTGCTGACCCTGTTCCCGCTGACCTTCCTGTTCCCCAGGGTGCGGGCGGTGCAGTTGATGGGCGCCGCCATCGCCACCGGCGCCCTGACCCTGCTGCTGGTGGATACCCAGGTATTCAGTCTGTTCAGGTTTCACCTCAACCCCACCGTCTGGGGACTGCTGCTGGAACAGGCCCAGGCCGAAGAAGCCTCCGGCTGGGGCTGGTTGTTCGTGTGGGTACCAGTGCTGTTTCTGTTTGAACTCTGGCTGGCCAACTGGCTCTGGCGCTGGAGCCAGCGGCGCCGGCGTTCACTGACATTGCCGCTGGCGCTGCCGCTGCTGGCGAGCTTTTTTCTGACGCACAGCGTCCATATCTGGGCTGATGCCCTGGTGTATACCCCCATCACCGATCAGAAGGCCAATTTTCCGCTGTCTTATCCGATGACCGCCAAGAGCTTTCTGATCAAACAGGGCTGGCTGGACGAGGATCAGTATCGTCAGCTGTCACGGCAGGTGGCAGAGCAGCCACAGCGTCGGCTGAATTACCCGCTGCGCCCGCTGTCGGTGCAGGCGCCCGACACCTCGCCCAATATTCTGCTGGTGGTGGCCGACGGCCTGCGCGCCGATCAGCTTGACGCTATTACCATGCCCAATCTGAATCGCTTTGCCAGCCGTCATCTGCGCTTCGACAATCACCTGAGTGCCGGCAACCAGCCCCGCTCCGCCCTGTTCAGTCTGTTTTACAGCCTGCCGTCCCATTACCTGCGCGATGCCGAACAGGAAGGCATAGCCCCGGTATTCATCGACGAACTGCAGCGCCAGGACTATCGCTTTGGTCTCTTTGCCAGCGGCGGTCTGGATAAACCACTGTACCGGAACGCCATTTTTTCGACCCTTCGCAATCAGCCGTTCGACACCGCCGTCAATGGTGCTGAAGGTGACCGGAAAGCGGCGGCCGACTTCAGCCTCTGGCTGGAACAACAGGATAATAAACGCCCCTGGTTTTCTTTCGTCTACCTGGATGCGCTCAATAAGCTGGATCTACCCGCCGACACCGAGGGACCTTTCCAACCCTCGCTGCAGCAGTTGAATCCGGCCCAGGCCTATCAGAACGAGCAGCGCGACGCCCTGTTCAACCGCTATCGCAACGCTGTCTTCTATACCGACCGCCTGCTGGGGCAGTTACTGTCCCGGGTCAGGCAGGTCGAGGGACGCGACACCCTGGTTATCGTCACCTCGGGTCACGGTATGGAATTCAACGATAACGACAATAACACCTGGGGCTTCGGCAGCGCCTACTCGCCTTATCAGCTGCAGGTGCCACTGGTCATCGGCTGGCCCGCTCAGCGACAGCCTGCCCGCTTAAGCCACCCGACCAGTCAGCTGGATCTGGTGCCCACCCTGATGCGCCTGGCGCTGGGGGTGCAAAGCCCGATGCGTAGTTACAGTACCGGTCAGTCCCTATTCAAGGAGAACGTCGATCGCTGGCGGCTGGCATCGGATGAAGAAGAATATGTTATCTATCAACAGGATGACATTACCCTGTTCAATCGTCGGGGCGACGTTCAGTTGTTGCGGGCAAAAGACTATAAAACCGAGCCGAACGCCAGCCCGGAGCTGTCGCTGCTGCTGCAGGTGATGAACGATCTGAATCGTTTTCAGGGTGAGTGATTAAAATCGGGACTAGGGACTAGGGATTAGGGACTCGAACCCCAGATCCTAAGTCCCTAATCCCGGTTTTTACCGTTCGTCGAGCAAACGTCGGGCCTGCCAGTAGCGACTGCGCCAGTACACATTATCCAGCCGGGAGATGGTCACGCCCACGCTGGAAGAGGCGTGGGCAAACTTGCCATCTCCAACATAAACCCCGTTATGCCGGGTGCGACCGGTGCGGAAAAACACCAGATCGCCCGGTTGCAGATCCTGCTTGCTGACCGGACGCCCCAGTGTCACCTGCTCGTAGGTACTCCTGGGCAACTCCATTCCGTATACTTCCTGATACAGGGTGCGGGTAAAGGCCGAGCAGTCGATACCTTCAGTATCGACGCCACCAAAGCGATAAGGCACACCCCGCCAGCGCTGATACACCTGCTGCAGACTCCGGACAGAGCCCTGGGTATGCCTGGGCTTCATCGGACCTGTGCTGATACTGTAAGTCAGGGAAGAAGACGGTTTTTTTCCAGCTGTCTTTTTTCCTGACTCAGATTTCGGGATACTGCTGCAACCGGCAAGCAGCAGTAAACTGCTAAGAAGAATTACCTTTTTCATATGAATAATGGCAACCAGCTATCAATTTCAAGGATACTAGTGCAGATCCCGGGGACTTGGCAAAAAAAATATGAGCAAAAACAAAGATATTTTCACCGACTTGCTGATTCTCAACAGTAGCGGCGTCAGCCTGCCCGATAACGCTCGAAAAACGCTCTCTCAAGCAGAGATCGCCCGCCTCGACAGCATCAGTCACCCGCGCCAGGCGAGGCTGTTTTTACTGGGCCGCTATCTTCTGCGCCAACTGCTTGCCGAGCGGCTGATGCTGGCGCCGAATCGTATTCCCGTTCATATCGATGTCAGAGGAAAACCCCTGCTGGAACAGGCCGGCTGGCATTTCAATATCAGCCACAGCGGCGACACCCTGGCGCTGGCCATCGGCAATCAGGGCAGCCTGGGTATCGATATAGAAGGCCGACAGCTGTCGGCGGCGCAGATAACCCGCCTGGCCCGTCGCTACCTGAGCGAGCAAGAGCAGCAATGGCTGAGCCGAAGCCAAGCCTCATCAGCCGACTTTATCCGACTGTGGACCGTCAAGGAGGCGGTACTCAAGGCCCATGGCGGCGGCATCGCCAATAATCTGCAGCGGGTACACTGGCAACCGGACCAGGCTGACGCCACCCTGGACTGGCACCCCTACCGGCTTTATCAATATCCGCTGGCCCACAGCTGGCTGACGCTCGCCATCGACGATCAGGCCGGGATCACCGACGGCCTGGCCCGGCCGGAGCCGACGCTGCTCAGTCTGGCCGATTTGCCCTTCGAGCTTGAAATAACCGGGTCGCAACCCAATTTATCCCTAGGGTCTGTTGACCTTTCGCGATGATTTTTGCAGCAGTTTGTGGGGGTTTGATACAAGGCAGCGCTTATGCCATGTAGTCACTCTACATAAATAAGCGATAACGCAGTAGCAAGCCCCCACAAGCGCTGCCCTGCGGGTTCGGCTAAACGCGTTTTTCTCTTTGTTGAGAGGGCTTTGCTTAGAATGACTAGGCTACACCCCTCTCGCCGCGATAAAAACGCGTTTAACTCGAACAAAATTTAACCGCGAAAGGTC
>JBFGZI010000057.1:0-10243 GCA_041586855.1 Oceanisphaera sp.
AGGAGAACTCACGCCAATTCGCCCTACCAGATGCCAGGGAAAGCGGTGCTCCAGCAGAAATTCGGCCTGTTTCCCCTCCTTGCAGGTTTGCCAGTGGCGTGCCTGAACAGCCGGCCAGTCTATCTGGTTCAACTGCGCCAGGTCCGCGCGATCTTCAAAGAAATAAGACCCGGCATTGGACAGAGTAAACGCCCAACGCTGCCGATTGGCTTCGGCCCAGGTCACGGCGGCGCGCAGATCTGCCTCCAGATGAATAATAGGGCCCTGTCCTCCGCGGTAGTGCAATTCCTCGTGGTTGCTCCTGTGGATCAGGTACAACATGATGGAGCGAGGGCAAAAATAGAAGGGCACACAGGCGCCCACATACAGGCCAGGATGACTGGTTAGTGACAGTTCGTTCAGACGCCGCTGTTTTATGCTGCTCATGCCAATCGTTGTGCCAGCCGGTGTGTGAGCCGTGATAACGGCGTCGCTCCACAGAAAGCCATCCGTGAGAACGGACGGCAGTCGATCAAGGTGAACGATGTGGTACAGCTTGGGCTGAACAGGAACGAGACTCATGTTTCTGCTTTCTTACTGCGAGGCTTGCGACCGCGCGGCACAGGAGTCTTTGTTTTGGCTGATTGTCGAGTAGCTTCTTGTGCCGCTTTCTCGGCCTGAATGCGAGCCAGCAGCGCACTGGCTGGCTCGTCATTGGGATCCTGTGACACCAGCCGGCCGGAAAAGGCTTTTTTCAGGATTGACTGACGGAGGATCTCAGATTTAGAAATCTGCACGCCAATATCATAAATTGACACGTCGGTTACAGCCAGTTTTTCTTCCAAAATTCTGACAATCTCTTTCTGTTCCAGTAAAGAAGGTACTGGAAGGGAGAAGTTTTTTATATGCTGTTGGTTGATCTTATATATACCAGCAGTCGTTCGAGCTGAGTTTTCTATTTGAGCTCGTATAAGCCGAGACTCCCAAGCGTAGCTGAAATAAATTGGTTCAATCTTCTTGAGGTTAAGCCTTATCCTTACCATGGTGTCTGGAAAAGCAACTTCATGATCTGGGGTTGGTACGAGTCCGCCACGTCCGACTAGATGTTTGCTACCATTACCACGGGAAAGTAGAAAGTCACCTTTCTTGACGATATATGATTGTGCTTCTTCACGAGACCAATCGCCTTCTTTAAACTCTCTTAAATCTATTTTCCCGTTTTTGAGAGCTGTAAGTCGCAAGACGGGAAAGCCACCATTGCGATCTTTTACTGATCGCCCATTTGAAGGGCCTAATATAACCAATTCTTCGACTTTTAAAAAAGAATGGAAAAGATTTTCAGATAAGGCATTTTCCTGACGCCACTGGGCGGTAAGCTTTCCTTCAAAGGCGTGCTTCAACACGGCCTGACGATAGACCTTAAGTTGCTCGCGAGCGGTTTTCAGCGCGGCGATACCGTTGTCCAGCTCGGAGAACAGTTCTTCGATCTTGGTAACAATACGTTTTTGTTCATTGAGAGGTGGCATCAGAATAGGGATGTCTTTCACATCATTGAGTCTGATTCCTAGTACTGTTGTACCGCTTGAACGTTTGATAAAATCACGTTCTATAGCTAAAAAAATATAGTATGCCCAATATGTATCTACACATTCTGTTAGTTTTAAAATTTTACAGTCTTGATTCACGGCAACGGTTTTTTTTACTATTGTTATTTTACCCGGCTCTATACGCGTCAACAACACAAGATCACCCGGGTTGGCAAGGTTGGTCGCGCTTTTTTTTAGTCCTTTTTCAGTGATTGAATCGATGGTTTTTTCCAGGTACTTTGACTTTATATCTTTTACAGAAGCCCAAGATATGTCGCCATTCCAGTAAGAGGGGTTCTTCTTATCTGGTGTACCCCCCCCCTTAAACTCAAAAAGATCACCAAGAGTTTGTATTGACCATCCTATAGGCAAAGGTGTATTTATAATCACGCTACCAGTTCCCGGTTCAGTTCGTTAATCACCTGATCCATCTTGTCTCCAAAGAGTTGATACATTTTTCCCAGTCCGCCCTGGGAATCGAAGGGGGCCATTTCCAGATCATCCCGTTCAAAATGGAAGGAACTGGCGATATGGTCGCGGATCTGGTGCAGCCAGGCCATCTGTTGTTCATTGAATTTTTCCCCTGCGCCACTGTGCTGATCGAAAATCCAGCGCTTGAAGTTGCGCTGCACCGTCTGGCTGTAGGGCGTCAGGGTGCCGTCCAGTCCGCAGACGCGACGGATCAGGGCCACCAAGGCGGTCAGCTCACTGAGCGGGTTGCCGCCCTGATAGCCATCCAGGTGGGCATAGGCCTGCCAGATACGCAGCGGGGCCAGCTTGGGGCGTTCCTGACGCAGGGTTTCCAGCAGCCCCTTGATATGGCTGTAGGTCAGTTCACTGCGTCGGGCCGGGGTATGGAAGTAGATATTCAGCGCCTCGATCTGGTCGGCCTGTTGCTGCAGGTAGTCGGCAAATTCCTGGATCAGCGTCTTGGCGTTGTCGGTGGTGTCACCGGTCCATCCTGCATTAAGCAGTTTATCCAGATCGTCATGGACAATGGTCTGCTCCTTGTCGCGGCGGATGCTGTCCAGCAGATCGATCAATTCGCCGTTGAATACATTGGCAACCTGGCTCACCAGCTGCTGCTGGGCGCTGTTGCGGGCGGTGTCGCCGGGGTCGCTACCGGCAGGCAGCTGGGCGATATCGCAGGCTTTCTGCTCTACTTGGTCGGCGTCGATGGCGTTGAGCAGTTCACCGACAATCAACGTCAGTGGTGTGCCCCCGGCCTTCTCGCTGATGCGGGCCCGGTCCTTGTCATCCAGCTGTTTGTCCAGCCGGGCCAGGCGGCCCGCCAGAGAGGAAACGGTATCGCTATCGCTGGCCCCCATCATCACGCCCATGGCCAGATCCTTCAGCGACACGCTGGGTTTGGTGATCAGCGGTTGGCTGGCGGTTTTCAGTGACTTGGTCACGCCGATGGCATCGACGATCACATAGTGAGTCTTGTCGCTTTGTGCGGACGGCGTGACTTTTTGCAGGCTGTCTTTATCCAGTGTCCGGGTGCCGCGGCCCTTCATCTGTTCGAAGTAGTTCCGGCTTTTTACATCGCGCATGAACAGCAGGCATTCCAGCGGCTTTATATCGGTGCCAGTGGCGATCATGTCCACGGTGACGGCGATGCGCGGGTAGTAGTCGTTACGGAACTGGGCCAGCACCGACTTGGGGTCTTCGTCGATTTTGTAGGTGACCTTCTTGCAGAACTGGTTACCTTCGCCAAACTCCTCGCGGACCGTATTGATGATGTCATCGGCATGACTGTCGCTTTTGGCAAAAATAAGAGTTTTTGGTACTTCTGTTCGTCCGGGAAAAATATTTGGCAGGCTGTCATGGAAGGCGCGGACAACCGTTCTCATCTGATCGGGATTGACGATATCGCGGTCCAGTTGTTTGCCGGAGTAGGCGGTGTCTTCGTCCAGTACTTCCCAGCGCTTCTTGCGGGTCAGTCGTTCGCGTTTTTCCACTTGCTGCTGAGCGGTGATTTTTCCACCCATTTGGGTCTTTTCCGTTTCGATTAGAAAAATCTCGTTGCCGACGTTGACCCCGTCTACCACCGCTTTTTCATGGTCATACTCAGACACTATGTTTTTGCGGAAGAAACCATAGGTGCGGTTGTCCGGGGTGGCGGTCAGACCGACCAGATAAGCATCGAAGTATTCGAGCACCTGCCGCCAAGTATTGTAGATAGAGCGATGACACTCGTCGATGATGATGACATCAAAGAACTCTGGCGGAATTTTTTCGTTGTAGACTACCGGTAGTGGATCTTTCGGCCTGGTTAGCTGCTCGGCCGGGTTGAGTTCTTCCTGTGCGTCGTCCAGCGGCTCATCTTTGAGGATGGAGTACATACGCTGGATAGTGCTGATGCAGACCTGAGCCCCCTTGTCGATGTACCGGTTTTTCAGGCGTTGCACCGTATACAACTCGGTGAACTTGCGGTTGTCGTCGTTAGGCAGGAAAGACATAAACTCCTGCTCGGCCTGTTCGCCCAGGTTTTTGGTATCAACCAGAAACAGGATACGGCCCATATCCGCATGCTTGAGCAGACGGTAGCTGCTGGTGATAGCGGTGAAGGTTTTGCCTGAACCTGTGGCCATTTGAACCAGTGCGCGGGGCTTGTCCTGCTTCAGGGAGACTTCCAGATTGGTGATGGCGGTGATCTGACAATCACGCAGACCATCGGTATTGAGCTGTGGCATGTTCTGCAAGCGGGTGCGCAGACTTTGGGGTTTGCTTTGCCAGTGTTGCAGGGTTTCCGGGCGGTGGAAGTTGAACACTTCGCGCGAGCGCGGGTTCGGATCCCGGCCATTGGTGAAACGGGTGATCACGCCGGTACTTTCATATACATAAGGCAGTGACTGAGGGTTGTTAACCCACTTTAGGGTGGCATTGGCGTAGCCCTGAGACTGATCCTCGACTGTTGTGATTTTCTCACCCCAGGCTTCCGGCTTGGCCTCGATTACTCCCACCGCTTGTTTATCCACAAAGAGCACATAATCGGCCGGACCCACATCGGTTTGGTACTCTCGCACTGCGACACCCAGCGCTGCAGAGAAGTCGATTTTCTTTTTGTCTTGTACTACCCAGCCAACTGCGGCCAGCAGTTGATCGATTTGGTCTCGGGCGCGTTGCTCGGGTGTCTGATTCGGGGCTGTCATGATCATTCCTTTGAAGGTGCTCGGCCCTGTTCCTGCTCCTGTGGCGAGGGTTCAGGGAGGTATTCGAGCAGGTCGCTGGTCTTGCAGTTGAATAGCTTGCAAAGCTTGTCGACCGCCAGAACATCAACTTTCTGGGCGGTTTCCTTGTAGAGCAGGGTGAGAGTATTTCTGCGCAGGCCCGTCTCCCGTATTACATCTGCAATGCGCATCTTGTGTTCGCCCATCAGGCGGGCGAGGTGACAACGGATCATGCGGTTCTCCAGAGGCTTTGCTTTTAGACGGAACCTTAACAGCTGATGCTGATGAAATGAATAAATTTCAGTTGAAGTGAAATTTGTTCATTTTTCCACTTTATTTCCCGATACAGAAGCTCGAGAAAATCCGGCCCAAGAGGTCATCGGAGCTGAATTCGCCGGTGATCTGGCTCAGTTGTTCCTGGGCCAGGCGCAGTTCTTCGGCGACCAGTTCGCCGGCCATGTACACTTCCAGCTGCTCCCTGGCCATGATCAGGTGCTGATCGGCGTGGTGCAGGGCGTCCAGGTGGCGGCGGCGGGCGCTGAAGCCGCCCTCGGTGCCACCCTGAAAGCCCATGCAGGCTTTCAGGTGCTCCTTGAGCGCCTCTACGCCCTGACCGGTCTTGGCAGAGATAGGATACACAGGGTGTTCGCCATCGCTGACCACCGTCATCGCCTCACCGCTCAGATCCGCCTTGTTGCGTACCACCGTCAGGCCGATGTGGGCCGGCAGCCGGTCGACAAAGTCGGGCCAGATGTCCTTGGGGTGTAAGGCGTCTGTGGTGGTGCCGTCGACCATAAACAGGATGCGATCGGCCTGCTCTATTTCGCTCCAGGCCCGCTCTATGCCGATGCGCTCCACCGCATCGGTGGCCTCACGCAGGCCGGCGGTGTCGATGATGTGCAGCGGCATGCCGTCCAGGTGGATGTATTCGCGCAGCACATCGCGGGTGGTGCCGGCGATGTCGGTGACGATGGCCGACTCCTTGCCGGCAAGGGCGTTGAGCAGGCTGGACTTGCCGGCATTGGGCCGGCCGGCGATCACCACCTTCATGCCTTCGCGCATGATGGAGCCCTGACGGGCCTGGCGCTGCACCTCGGTCAGCCGGTTCATGATGCCGTACAGCTCGCCGGCGATCTTGCCGTCCGACAGAAAATCCACTTCCTCTTCGGGGAAGTCGATGGCCGCTTCCACGTAGATACGCAGGTGAGTGAGGGCTTCCACCAGGCTGTGAACGTGATTGGAAAACTCGCCCTGCAGCGATTGGAGCGCCGAACGGGCGGCCTGTTCGCTGGAGGCTTCGATCAAGTCGGCGATGGCCTCGGCCTGAGCCAGATCCAGCTTGTCGTTGAGGAAGGCCCGCTCGCTGAACTCGCCGGCCCGGGCCGGACGCAGACCGGGAAGGGTGAGGATGCGGCGCACCAGCATGTCCAGCACCACGGGGCCACCGTGGCCCTGCAGTTCGAGCACGTCTTCACCGGTAAAGCTGTTGGGGCCCTTGAACAGCAGCGCGATGCCCTGATCCAGCACTAGGCCCTGCTCGTCTCTGAAGGGCAGATAGTCGGCATAGCGGACTCTGGGCACCTTGCCGAGCACGGCCTGAGCCACTGCCTCGGTATGGGGGCCGGAAACCCGGATGATGCCCACACCGCCCCGACCGGGGGCGGTGGCCTGGGCCACTATGGTATCGTTCGACATCTGTTTATTACTCCACAAATAAGTCTGGCGATGAACGCCTAAGGCATTCTCTCGGCAGATGGCACCACTGGCTGGCGAGGGTAAAGGGGTGGGCTTGGCCGACCTTCCGTTTCAGGGATGAAACGGAGAGCGTACACGGAGGTATTCACAGCGTGTCGGTAGAGCCCATCCCTTTGCCCTCGTGGGCAGTAAAAAGGCGACCCTGGGGTCGCCTTCAGTGTATTGATTTCTGGCGCTGGCGGCCAGCAAACAGCCTTAGGAAGCGGCTTTGCTGTGCAGGCCTTTCTTCTCCAGCTGGCGGAAGATATACCACTGCTGGGTGATGGTCACCACGTTGCTCACCAGCCAGTACAGGGTCAGACCGGCGGGAAACCACAGGAAGAAGAAGGTAAAGATGATCGGCATGAACTGCATCACCTTCTGCTGCATCGGGTCTGTGATGGTGGTCGGGCTCATCTTCTGGATCATGTACATGCTGACACCCATCAGGATGGGCAGCACGAAGTAGGGGTCACGGACCGACAGGTCATTAATCCACAGGAAGAAAGGCGCGTGGCGCAGTTCAACCGACTCCATCAGCACCCAGTACAGGGAGATGAAGATAGGCATCTGTACCAGAATCGGCAGACAGCCACCCAGCGGGTTGACCTTCTCTTTCTTGTACAGCTCCATCATGCCCTGAGACATCTTCTGGCGATCGTCGCCATGACGCTCACGCAGAGCCGCCAGCTTGGGCTGCAGCATGCGCATCTTGGCCATGGAGGTGTACTGGGCCTTGGTCAGCGGGTACATGATACCGCGCACCACGAAGGTGGTCAGTACGATAGCCAGACCCCAGTTGACCACGAAGCTCTGCAGGAAGTGCAGCAGCTTGAACAGCGGCTGGGCGATAAACCACAACCAGCCGTAATCCACGGTCAGATCCAGGTTTTCGGCGGCGGCAGCCATTTCGTTCTGCAGCTTTGGACCCAGCCAGAGGTCGGCAGACAGGGTCTGCTCGCTACCCGGCGCCACTGTGACCAATGGTGCCTTGAAGCCGATGATGGCCTGACCCTGATTGTTCAGCGAACGGCTGTACAGCTGGTTCTGTTCCTGCGCCGGCGCTATCCAGGCAGACACAAAGTAGTGCTGCAGCATGCTGACCCAGCCGCCTTCGGTGGTCTGATTCAGGTTGGCTTCGCGCACCTTCTTGAAATCGTACTTGGTGTAGCGGGTTTCGCTGCTGGAGTAGGCCGGGCCGCGATAGGCGGAGGCCATCAGCATGTTGCCGCCTTCTTCATTCGGGTCGACCTGGCTCTGCTTCAATTGACCATAGAGCTGGACCTGTACCGGCTCGGCGCTCTGGTTATCGATCTGGTAAGCAACCTTGACCACGTGATTGTCACGGGTAAGGGTGAAGGTCTTGGTGAACGTCACACCCTGGTCGTTGGTGAAGGTCATGGGTACGGTCAGGCTGTCCTGGCCGTCGGCCAGCTGATAGCTGCTCTGTTCGGTGTGATAAACCGGACGACCGCTGGCGTTGCCATCGGGGCCGTTACGACCGATAAGGCCACTCTGGGCCACGTTGACGAAGTTGGCGCCATTGCGCAGCAGCACGAACTTGTCGTCGGAATTCAGTTCGTCATCGTGTTCCAGCAACTCGGCGCGCACCACATCGCCACCTCGGGTGTCGATAGTCAGCTTGAGGCTGTCGGTGGTAATGGTCACCAGACGGCGACTGGCGGTCGGGGCGACATCGGTCGGCACTTCGCCATTGGCCAGATCCGCTTCGGGGACAAAGCTGTCGTCGCCGGTGCTGGTCTGGGTGTTTTGCTGCGCCGTCACTGGCTGCGGCGCTTTATCAGTTTGCCACTGTTGCCAGATGAGGAAACTCACCAGCAGCAGAGCGATAACAAGAATATTGCGTTGAGATTCCATAGTTTATTTTCTTCGCTTTGTCGGGACCGGATCGTGGCCGCTTGGACCTAAAGGATGGCATTTTAATAGACGTTTAACGGTTAACCAACCGCCTTTTAAAAAACCGTGGAGCCGGATGGCTTCAATGGCGTATTGCGAACAGGTGGGAGTAAAGCGGCACCTGGGCCCGAGCAGAGGACTGATAACCAGCTGGTAAAGGCGAATAAGGCCTACGCTGAGTCGTTGCAGCGGCGAGAAAGCGTGCGCCATAGCCTATCCAGCAGCTCGAACAGCTCGTCGTTGGGCACATCTCCGATACCTTTCTTGGCGATCACCACAATATCAACGTTGGGCAGATTATGTTGCTTCAGGCGAAAGGCTTCGCGGGCAACACGTTTGACCCGATTGCGCCAAACGGCACGTTTAAGTGCTTTTTTGGGTACGGCTAGTCCCAACCGGGGGTGACCCAGTTCGTTTGGTTTGGCAAGAAGTGTGAGATGCGGAGAAGCGGCTCTGACAGGGTTGTCGAAGACGTTTTTGAAATGGGCGGGAGTTAACAAACGTAACTCCCGTGTAAAGGCATGCCGGGCCATTAGGCGCTCAGACGGGCACGACCTTTGGCGCGACGAGCGGCCAGTACTTTGCGACCACCTACAGTGGCCTTGCGAGCACGGAAACCGTGGCTGCGTTTGCGCTTCAGATTTGAAGGTTGAAAAGTGCGTTTCATAGTAGTTATTACCGCTGTGTCAGTTTGCTATACAGTTTGACCATGTGCTCGACAGACGCATAAACATCACCGAGACGGCCCCACCAAAGAGGCCGAATTCTAAACAGTTCTGCATATAACGTCAATCGGCATGGTGTTGATTGACGACCCCGAAGGCAAAGTATTTTGCCGGGCGGGATCGATCCCGGGATCCTTGGGGATCGCGGGGCTGGGATTATACAGTCCCCGGAGGCCTGCGCAACTAAAAGCGCCGGGATCCTGTGGCCGCAGGATCCGTCAGCCGTTCTGATCCCGATCCGGCAATACCTTGCGCAAGAAGGCCCGGGTGCGGGGATCCTGGGGGTTGGTCAGCAACTCGGACGGCGGTCCCTGTTCCACGATGCGGCCGCCGTCCATGAAGATCACCCGGTCGGCCACATCGCGGGCGAAGCCGATTTCATGGGTGACCACCACCATGGTCTGGTGCGCCAGCGCCAGCTTCTTCATCAGCCCCAGCACCTCGTCCACCCATTCCGGATCCAGCGCCGAGGTGGGCTCGTCGAACAGCATCACCTTGGCATGGCTGGCCATGGCTCTGCCTATGCCCACCCGCTGCTGCTGGCCACCGGACAAAGACGACGGATAGGCATCGGCCTTGTCGGCCAGTCCTATGTCGCCCAAAATGCGCAGCGCCTCGGCGTTGGCCTCGGCTTTGGGCTTGTTCCATACGGTGATCAACCCCTCGGCGATGTTGTCGCGGGCGGTCTTGTTGGCGAACAGCGCATAGTTCTGGAACACGAAGGAAGTGCGTTTGCGCAGTGCTATGGCCTCCTTGCCGTTGTGTCTGGCCAGATCGATGGCGAAGCCGTCGATGTCCAGGCTGCCGCCTTCCGGTGTTTCCAGTAGGTTCAGGCAGCGCAGCAGGGTGGACTTACCGGTGCCCGAGGGCCCCAGTATCACCACGATTTCGCCCTTCTTGATATCCAGACTGATGTCGTTGAGCACCGTCTGGCCGTTATAGATCTTGGTCAGGTTACGCAGTGTAATCATGGTGCTCCTAATAAGCGGCGTTCAGCCGTCGCTCCAGCAAGGTTTGCAGATAGGTAAAGAACACCACCACCGCCCAGTAGATCAGGGCGACCGCAATAAAAGCCTCGAAAAACTTGAAGCTGCTGGAGGCTTCTTTCTGGGCCGAGGCCATGATTTCG
>JBFGZI010000058.1:0-10242 GCA_041586855.1 Oceanisphaera sp.
GACAGCGGGCTGGCGCCGGTGCCGCCATCGTAACCGGAGATGGTGATCAGATCCGCATAGGCCTTGGCCACACCGGTGGCGATGGTGCCGACACCGGGCTCGGACACCAGCTTGACCGACACCAGACAACTGGGGTTGATCTGCTTGATGTCGAAGATAAGCTGGGCCAGATCCTCGATGGAATAGATGTCGTGGTGCGGCGGCGGCGAAATCAGGGTCACGCCCGGTACTGCATAACGCAGCTTGGCGATTTCTGTCGTCACCTTGTGGCCGGGCAGCTGGCCGCCTTCACCGGGCTTGGCACCCTGGGCCACCTTGATCTGAATGACCTCGGCGTTCATCAGGTAGTGCGGGGTCACGCCGAAACGACCGGACGCCACCTGCTTGATCTTGGAGTTCTTCAGGCTGTTGAAGCGACGGGCATCTTCACCACCCTCGCCGGAGTTGCTCTTGCCGCCGAGGCGGTTCATGGCGATGGCCAGTGCCTCGTGCGCCTCTGGGCCCAGGGCGCCGATGGACATGGCAGCGCTGTCGAAACGGGGGAACAGTTCAGTCGCCGGCTCAACCTTATCCAGCGTTATGCCCTGGCCGCCCGGCTTGAGGGTGAGCAGGTCACGCAGCATGGCGACCGGGCGTTCGTTGACCAGTTTGGCGTAAACCTTGTAGTCCTCGTAGTTGCCGGAGCGCACCGCGGTTTGCAGGCTCTTGACCACATCCGGGTTGTAGCTGTGGTACTCGCCGTCGTGCACATACTTGAGCAGTCCGCCCTGGTTGAGGGGCTTGCGGGCAATCCAGGCCAGACGGCTCAGGTTGAAGATATCCTGCTGGAAGTCCTCGAAAGAGGCGCCCTGCACCCGGCTGGAGACGCCCTTGAAGCACAGGTCGATCACGTCCTGATGCAGACCTATGGCTTCGAACAGCTGAGAGCAGCGGTAGGAGGCGATGGTGCTGATGCCCATCTTGGACATCACCTTGTACAGGCCCTTGTTGATGCCGTTGCGGAAGTTAAGCAGTGCCTCGCGCAGGGGCATCTTGAGTACGCCGTCTTCCACCATGCGGCCCAGGGTTTCATAGGCCAGGTAGGGGTAGATGGCGGTCACGCCGAAGCCGAGCAGCACGGCAAACTGGTGCGGGTCCCGGGTGCTGGCGGTTTCCACTATGATGTTGGAGTCGCAGCGCAGATTGTTCTCGACCAGGGTGCGCTGAACGGCACCGGCGGCCATGGCGGCCGGAATCGGAAGCCGGTCCTTGCTGATATTGCGGTCGCTCAGTACCAGCAGTACGGTGCCGGTTTCAACCGCGGCTTTGGCCTCGTCACACAGGCGCGCTATAGCGGCCTGCAGGCCTTCTTCCGGCGAGAAGTTCAGATCCAGCACGGTATTCTTGTGGTGTGTCTGTTCCAGGCTCATCAGTTGATGGAAGTCGGAGTACAGCAGAATAGGTGATTCGAACTGAACTCTATGGGCGTGACCATGGGTCTCGTTGAACACGTTCTGCTCCCGGCCGATCAGGGTGGCCAGTGACATGACGTGGTTTTCCCGCAGCGGATCGATGGGCGGGTTGGTCACCTGGGCAAACATCTGGCGGAAGTAATCGTAGACGGAGCGGGACTTGCTGGACAGCACCGCCATGGGAGCATCGTCACCCATGGAGCCGACGGCCTCCTGGCCGTTTTCGCCCATTACCCTGATCACCTGATCCAGCTCTTCCATGGAGTAGCCGAACAGCTTCTGATAGGTACGCAGCGAGCTTGCGTCCAGTTCGCACTGACCGGCCTGGTCTTCGGGCAGGTCTTCGAAGCGGGTCAGGCGGCGCTTGTGTTTGGTCATCCACTCCTTGTAGGGGTGGCGACACTTGAGATCGTCGTCGATTTCGAAGCTGGTCCAGATTTTGCCTTTGGCGGTATCGACCACGAACAATTCACCGGGGCCGACCCGGCCCTTTTCGACCACTTCGTCCGGGGTATAGTCCCAGATGCCGATTTCGGAGGCCAGGGTGATAAAGCCGTCCTTGGTGCGCACGAAGCGCGCCGGGCGCAGACCGTTACGATCCAGGGCGCAAGCGGCGAAGCGACCGTCGGACATCACGATACCGGCGGGGCCATCCCAGGGCTCCATGTGCATGGAGTTGAAGTCGTAGAAGGCGCGCAAATCTTCGTCCATCGACGGGTTTTTCTGCCAGGCGGGCGGGATCAGCATGCGCATGGCACGGAACAAGTCCATTCCGCCGGCCAGGAACAGCTCCAGCATGTTGTCCAGGCTGGACGAGTCGGAGCCGTCGGTGTTGACGTAGGGGGCGGCGTCTTGCAGATCCGGTAGCAGGGGCGAGCCAAACTTGTAGGCGCGGGCCTGGGCCCAGCGGCGGTTGCCGCCTATGGTGTTGATCTCGCCGTTGTGGGCCAGAAAACGGAACGGCTGTGCCAGCGGCCAGCGTGGCTGAGTATTGGTGGAGAAGCGCTGGTGGAACACGCAGATGGCCGATTGCAGACGAATATCCGCCAGATCCAGATAGAAACGGGGCAAATCGGCGGGCATGCACAGACCCTTGTAGGTCATCACCAGGTTGGACAGGCTGACCACGTAGAAGTATTCGTCATTGATGCGCTTTTCGATACGACGACGCACTATATAAAGACGACGTTCAATGTCATTTACGACCCAGCCGGCGGGAGCATTGACGAAGACCTGCTCGATGCGAGGCAGGGACGCCTTGGCGATGTCACCCAGCACCTGGGTATTCACCGGCACGTCGCGCCAGCCAACCAGGCTCAGGGTTTCCTTTTCCAGCTCTTCGTTGACTATCTTGCGATGTTGTTCGGCCAGTACCGGATCCGGATTGAGGAACATCATGCCGACGGCATATTTGCGACCCAGGTTCCATCCTTTATCTTGAGCGACAGCGCGAAAGAAGCTATCGGGTTTTTGCATCAGCAGACCGCAACCGTCGCCGGTTTTGCCATCGGCGGCGATACCGCCGCGGTGTTGCATGCGATCCAATGCCGAAATTGCGAGTCTGACAAGCTTGTGGCTGGCTTCGCCTTCTGTATGGGCGATGAGTCCGAAACCACAGTTATCCTTCTCAAGCTTTGGGTCATAAAGAGACATTGCATTCCTCCATTGCTCAAGCCGTTGGGCCGAGCGACTACTTTTGTCAGCACGACATGCTCTGAAGCGTCCGTTGCCATTGGTGGCTAATTTACCAAAATATAGGGATTTATTTATGAGGTCAATGAAAGGAATAAGGCGACAAGCCGCCATTTGCTCCGGCGTCAAGTAATATATTCCAGCGTAAAACCCGATTGTTTGGCGATAAATCTTAATCTTGGTTTTTTTGTTGGTCTTTTGTGTTGCTGACACCCGGTTGGCAGCACAATATAAAATAAAATGCAATTTGTTGTTATTTTACTACAATTCAATGCAAAGGCTTGACCCGGGTCTCACTTTGTTCCGGTTGAAAAACAGTCGGAATGGCAATTTTAGAGTATTTCCCCCCTCATTTTAAGATTATAAATGCATTTTTTTAGCATGATTTATCAATGCTGCGAAGTGTTAAATAAGAATCAGTCCGTTTGGCATAAGATTACTCGCAGATTGATCAGGTCCCCATGACGCCTCTCTGGAGTATATCTGGTCATCACATCATCGGCATGACAGCCCGCGACTAAGCCGGTATCCTGCTTTTATGCTGTTGTTGACGGGAATAACCGATGAAACCCATAAAAACATGGGCGCAATACTATGTTGATCTGATGACCAAGCTGGGCATAGTGCGTTTCAGCATGTTGCTGGCCGCTTGTATCATACTGCTGGCCATCTTTATCCAGGTGGGTGTGACGCTGTTTCTCAGGGGGACGGTTGAATCCATCGATATGGTCCGCTCCGTCTTTTTCGGATTGCTGGTCACGCCCTGGGCAGTCTATTTTCTGTCGGTGGTGGTGGACCAGCTGGAAGATTCCCGCCAGCGGCTCAGCCGACTGGTACAGCGGCTGCAGCAGATGCGAGAGCGGGATCTGGAGCTCAACAACGAGTTGCAGGAAAAAATAGAGCTGCTCAATCGCCAGATAGAAGAAACCCACAAGGCGGAAACCGCCCGTCAGCAAGCCATCGAGGATCTGGAGGCGGAAGTCTACCAGCGGGAGAAGGCACAGATGGAATCTCAGGAACGCTCCGCCCTGTTACGTTCCTTTATCGATACTTCGCCGGATCTGGTGTATTACCGTAACGAGCTGGAAGAGTTCTCCGGCTGTAACCGCGCCATGGAAGATTTACTGGGCCGGCAGGAAAAAGAGCTGATTGGCCTGACGCCCTTCGATGTTTATCCCGCCGATGTGGCCGAGAAGGTGGTGGAAACCGACAGGGAAGTGTTCGCCCGCAACGAAAGCCAGACCTACGAGCAGTGGTTGCAGTATCCCGATGGTCACCATGCCTGCTTCGAGCTACGCAAGGTGCCGTTTTTTGATCGTAACGGCAAACGCTTGGGGTTGCTGGGCTTCGGGCGGGATATTACCGAGCGCAAGCGTTATCAGGAGGAGCTGGAAAAAGCCAGTCGTGACAAGACCACCTTTATTTCTACCATCAGTCACGAGCTGCGTACGCCACTGAACGGCATTGTCGGCCTGAGTCGCATTCTGCTGGCCACCAGGCTGGATCAGGAACAGCGGCAGCACCTCAAGACCATTCACTTCAGCGCCGTGACCCTGGGGAATATCTTCAACGACATCATCGATCTGGACAAGGTGGACCGCAGCCGGCTGGAACTGGCTCCCGAGCCGATGGACTTCCCCGGCTTTCTGGACGATCTGGAAAGTCTGGCCCGGCTACAGGCCGAGCAGAAAGGACTGTATCTGCACTTCGACCGGGACGGCGACATCCCCGACTGGATACTGGCCGACGGCACCCGATTGCGGCAGGTGTTGTGGAACCTGGTGGGCAACGCGGTCAAGTTCACCGATGACGGTGGCGTCACCATTCGCTGCATGGCCGACGAGCTGACCCCGGGCGAAGTGACCCTGCGCTTCGATATCGAAGACACCGGCATTGGCATTCCGGCCGAGTTGCAGCAGAAAATCTTCGCACTCTATTTCCAGGTTGAAGGCAACAAGCACGCCACCGGAACCGGTATCGGCCTGGCGGTATCGCAGCAGCTGGTGGATGCCATGCACGGCACCATAGAGCTGGACAGCGAGCCAGGAGAAGGCTCCTGCTTCAGTATGACCATCAAGGTGCCCAGAACCCGGGCACCGGTAGACGACCCAGTAGTGGCGCAGTTGCCACCCCTGTCGGTGTTGCTGGTCGAGGATGTGGAGCTTAACGTGACCGTCGCCTGTGCCCTGCTGGAAAAGCTGGGCCACAAGGTGACCGTGGCCCGGGATGGCGGCGAGGCGTTCGCCTGGCTGGCGCAGATGCCCTTTGATCTGGTGTTCCTCGATATTCAGCTGCCGGACATGACCGGCTTCGATATTGCCGCTCGCCTGCGAGAAGAAGCCCGGGAGCAGTCGAAGAGCCTGCCGCCGCTGGTGGCGCTGACCGCCAACGTGATCAGGGACAAGGAGGAATATCTGGCCAAAGGCATGGACGATGCCATCAGCAAGCCCTTGTCTTCCAAGGCCATCAAGGGGGTGCTGGCCCGGTTCTTCGCTCACAGACCCCAGCTCAGTACCCGATCCCAGCCAGTGATGACCAGGCCCGCCATGGCAACCGGCGCCGAAGCTCACGCCGATGAGCAGCAAATACTGGATACGGTGTTCCTGACCGATTATGTGGACACGGTAGGCGCCGCCATCCTGTTATCCAGCGTCGATATGCTCGACAGCATGGCCGGGGATTACCTGAGCAAGCTCAATGGCTTTATGGCGGAAAAGGACCAGGACGGCATCGTCGAGGAAGCCCACAAGATCAAGGGTGCAGCCGGCTCGGTCGGACTGAAGCGGGTGCAGCAGCTGGCGCAGCAGATCCAGAGTCCGGATTTGCCCGACTGGTGGCAACAGCTGGATGCTCGGGTGAATGAGTTGAACGCCTTGTTACCTGCGGACTTGGTGGTATTGCGCCGGTGGCTGGAGAGCCGGGTATGAGCTATTATCGGCGCAGGAGTCATTGTTCATGCGCCTTATCACACTACTGATTTCACTGTTTTTCAGTGTGTTCCTGCACGCTGCCGGCCCCTTGATGGTGATGCATCAGGTGTTGCCCGGTGAAAGCTGGCGTTCACTGGCGGCGCGCTTTCAACTGACCGAGCGTCAGCTACGGCTGAGCTTCAATAACGAGCGCTTCATGGCGCCGCTGATGACGGGAGACTGGATTTGGGTGCCGGACAGACCGCCAGCGGCCCAATCCAGGATGCCGCTGGCCACCCGCACCGCGGCCAAGACTCCCCAGTCCAGCATGGCGGTGACCATCAAGACCCCGGTCGAGTTGCCTCGGCTGGGGCCACCCGATCCTGCCATGGCACCAAAAACCGACCGCGTTTTGCTCACCATAGCGACGGCAGCCAGGGCGGCGGCGACCGATCAGCTGGATCAATTCGTGGAGCAGCAAGGTGCCTCCCTGGCCGATGATACCCTGTTGTTTGGCGCCCGGCAGTTAAGCGAACTGCCCTGGCTCAACCCCGAGCAGTGGAATTGGGATTATCAGCTTCCCCTGTTCGATAAAGAGCCTCTGCTCAGCAGTCGCATGGCCCTGCCGGTCATGTCCCGCTGGCAGGGAGAGCTGGGGCTGGATTATAGAGACGAACGGCTGACCTATCAGGTCGGGTTGCATTTCGAACAGCCGTTGACCGAGGCGATAAGCGGTCATCTCGAGCCGGTAATGGATTATCAGACCCCCTGGCAGCACCGTCGTGGTGGCCTGCTGCTGTTTCTGGATCACAGAGACTGGACCCTGGGCGCCGGGCAATACAGAGCGCTGTCCGGTTGGCAGCGGCAAGCGGGCGGGTTGGAGCGACCGGCATCGGGACGGCTGTGGTTCGGTGAGGGGCGGCTGGGATTCGTGCCGGGTTTGAGTGTGTCGGGGCGGTATTATCAATGGCAGGGGCGGCAACTCAGCCTGTACGGCAGCGGCGACAAATACAAGGCGGCCTTGTCCCGTCAGTGGTCCCTCAATTACTCACCC
This sequence comes from Oceanisphaera sp., assembly GCA_041586855.1. Lineage (GTDB taxonomy): Bacteria > Pseudomonadota > Gammaproteobacteria > Enterobacterales > Aeromonadaceae > Oceanimonas. Next base: position 7,107 of record JBFGZI010000058.1, read on the forward strand.
TGGCGAATATTTCGCTTGCAGAGTTCGCTGTTGAGCAACAGCAACGATAATTTCGAGTCCCGATTTCGGTTAGGGATAGAGCTGCCGCTGGAGATGGCGCCGGGCCAGTGGTGGAAAAGCCTGATGGAAAAGCCGCGCTATGACCGCTACCGGCCGCTCCAGCACCACAAGGTGATGGTGCTGGAACATCGGTAATCAAGCTGTGAAGAGTGAGGGGTAAAGAGTGAGGAGTAATACCCATATCTGCAGATTCGGTGTTTGTCGCCTCACACCTCACCATTCACGCCTTACTTTTTTATAAGCGAGAAAACTCGTCGTTGGCGAAGCTGGTCGGGGTCGCCTTCTGCAGCATGGTCAGCAGCAGTATGGCGCGGGTCTCGCCATCGGCTTCCTGATAAACCGCCTCCAGCCCGGCGAAGGGGCCTTCCGTGATACGCACCTTGTCACCGCTGCGGGGAACGTCGCTCAGTTTCTCTCTGAGCTCATCGCTGTCGCAGTGACACATGAGGTCATAGACCACCTCGGCGGGTACCTCGCAGGGGCCGCCGCCAAAACGCACCAGATTGCGTACACCACGGGTAGAACTGATGGTGGTGGAGCTGGTTTTGGTCAGATCGGCACGTATGAAGATATAACCGGGAAACAGGGCTTCGGTCAGAACCACGACTTTGCGTCGGCGCAGTTTTTTGACCTCGGCGTAAGGGTAAAAAGCCTCTATATCCTGATTGTTCAGGTTCAGCAGCGCCCTCTCTTCTTCCCGGGGGCGGCAATGCGCCAGATACCACTTCTGCATACAAGACACCTAAAGCTCGGTTTGATTCGTTATTATGACAGCACAAAGAAAAAAGGCCACGGCGAGCCGTGACCTTGAACAGTTTTCGAGCCGGGTTTACCAGCCTTTGACGACGCCGCCCTTGAACAGCTCAAGCGCGGCCTGATAGACCTCTTCGCTCTGATAGGCCTTGACGAAGGTCTGCACTCGCTCGTCGTCCTGGTTGTCTTTGCGGGCGACAATCAGGTTCACGTAGGGAGATTCCTTGTCTTCCACGAACAGGCTGTCCCGACCGGGCAGCAGATCGATTTGAGAGGCGTAGGTGGTGTTGATCACCGAAAAGGCCACGTCGTCCAGCGAGCGGGGCAGCTGGGGCGCTTCCAGCTCTATGATGTTCAGCTCTTTCGGGTTGGCGGTGATGTTCAGGGTAGTGGCTTCCAGACCCACCGCATCATCGACTTCGATCAGGCCCTGTTGCTCCAGCAGCAGCAGGGTACGGCCCAGGTTGGTCGGGTCGTTCGGTACCGCCACCTTGGCGCCGTCTTCCAGCTCGTCCAGTGACTTGATCACCTTGGAGTAGGCGGCGATGGGGTAGACGAAGGTGTTGCCCACGGCCACCAGATCGTAACCGCGATCTTCAATCTGCTTGTCGAGGTAAGGCTGGTGCTGGAAGGCGTTGATATCCAGGCTGCCATCGTTCAGGGCCACGTTGGGCGTGACGTAGTCGCTGAATGACACCAGCTCTACATCCAGGTTGTATTGCTCTTTGGCCACCTTGATGGCGACTTCTGCCACCTGTTCTTCGGCACCGGCAATCACACCCAGACGCAGGGGCTTGGCGGCGGCTTCTTCGGCGGTGTCTTTGGCTTGTTCACCACAGCCGGCCAGGGCCAGAGCAGAGGCCAGTACACTCAGGGTCGCAAACGATTTAAAACCTGACTTCATCGGGTAACTCCTTTTTAATCAACGATGATCTACACGAGCGACCAGACGTTCGCCGGCGCTTTGAATGATTTGTACCAGTACCACCAGCATCACCACGGTAATCAGCATGATCTGAGGATCGAAGCGCTGATAACCATAACGAATTCCTACATCACCCAGGCCGCCGCCACCGATGGCTCCGGCCATGGCGGAATAGTTCACCAGCGTCACCAGGGTGATGATAATGCCATTGAGCATGCCGGGCAGAGCCTCGGGCAGCAATACTTTCGTGACGATTTGCAGACGGCGGGCGCCCATGGCCTGAGCCGCTTCCACCAGCCCGGCCGGAATTTCCATCAGGGCGCCTTCCATCAGTCGGGCCACGAAGGGAATGGCGGCCACGGTCAGCGGTACCACGGCGGCGACAGTGCCGATGCTGGTGCCGACCACCAGGCGGGTGAAGGGAATAATGGCCACCAGCAGTATGATGAAGGGAATTGAGCGGCCGATATTGACCACGGTACCCAGTATCTTGTTGAAGGCGGCGTGTTCCCAGATCTGACCGGGCTTGCTGACGTGCAGCGCTATCCCCAGCGGAATGCCCAGGGCACAGGCGATGATGCCCGAGCCAAAGGTCATGATCAGGGTTTCCCACAGGGCGGATAACAGCAGATTAATCATGGCGTCGGACATAACCGAGTAACTCCACCTGAATTTTATGGTCCTGAAGATAAGCCAGTGCGGCCTGAGTCTGTGCTGGTTGTCCGTCCAGCTCGGCCAGCATGAAGCCGAATTTGACGCCGCCCGCATATTCGATATCGGCGCTGAGAATGGTCACGTCGACGCCGAGATCCCGGCTCAGAATCGAGATAAGCGGGGTATCCACGGTTTCGCCGGTAAAGCCGAGTCGCACCAGTGGCAGGGCGCCGGTGAGCGGCTCGGCCGACAGCCGTTGCTGATATTCCTCCGGAATGTCCAGATTAATGGTGGAGGAAATGAAGCGCCGGGCCAGTTCGGTTTTGGCGTTGGCGAAAAACCAGGCGACGTCGCCCTGCTCGACAAGCTCGCCATCATTGATAATGGCGACCCGGTCGCAGATACTCTTGACCACATGCATCTCGTGGGTGATCAGCAGTATGGTCAGACCCAGGGTGCGATTGATGTCTTTCAGCAGGCCGAGAATGGATTGAGTGGTCTGGGGATCCAGCGCCGAGGTGGCTTCGTCACACAGCAGTACCTTGGGCTTTGGCGCCAGGGCGCGCGCTATGGCGACCCTTTGCTTCTGGCCGCCGGACAACTCTTTCGGGTAAGCACTGGCTCTGTGCGACAGGCCGACCAGCTCGAGCAGCTCGTTTACGCGCTGTTTGATAGCGGCCTTGTCCATGCCCGCCAGCTCCAGCGGCAGGGCTATGTTGGCAAATACGGTGCGGGAGGCCAGCA